>JAUWMJ010000261.1 GCA_030613225.1 Desulfobacterales bacterium | reverse complement strand
CAAACTCCTGGGATATTCAGTTTCCTTGAGTTGAAAGAATATTTGGAAAACATCCTACAATGTTCTGTTGATCTCGTTACCAGGAATGCCCTAAAAAAACAGTTTCGGGAACAGATTCTTCAGGAGGCGCTTTATGCCGTCTAGAAGTTGGCAGTTTCGAATAGATGATATTATTGAAGCTATTAACAAGATTGAACGTTATACATATGAGCCAATTTCAAAACGTCCCCTTTTGTCCGATATCTGCGTCAGGCTCAAATTTTAATCCTCGAAATACTCCTTGTATTCCTGTGGTTAAAATTTTCGTCTTCCTTGATCTCGAACAAAATTGAACATTTTGAAACTGCCTCATATGGTATCGATTTTGCGTCATGGCAAAATGATGAAAAGACGGTAGATGCTGTTATCCGCAATCTTGAAGTGATTGGTGAATCCTCTTCTCATCTGCCTCTAGAAATTCAAGAACAATACGAGGATGTACCTTAGGGACCTTCCGTCATTCTATTTCATACTCGTTAATTAAGATTTCCCGGACACAACATAACGCTTCTTTTCATTTCTCTCGCAAAACACATTGACATCTTCTTTTACAGGGTATAATATACCAACCATGAAAGCGAGATTGATTTATCATGTAAAAGAGATCACTCTAAATGGTGATATTCTTGAAATCAAGATCTGGCAGATTCCAAAATCAAAGGATAAACCGCACGGCTTCAGATATTCGTACCCGTTCACGCCCATTCGGAACAAAAAGGTCGCACAATCTTGGTTTTGTAAGCGTTCACAGGTGCTGCAGATGTGCGTGATCAGGGCGACCAGCTATAGTTAGGCTATTGGTCGCCCTGATCGCGTGCAGCTGCGGTGCCTGTGAACGCTTACCTAATTCCTAAACGGCATTCCCAGCAGTTTAAGCAGTTCTTTTCCTTCTGCGTCGGTTTTTGCACTGGTAACTATTGTTATGTTCAGCCCTTTAATCCTGTCGATTTTATCATAATCGATCTCCGGGAAAATTATATGTTCCTTAATGCCCAGAGAGTAATTCCCTTTGCGATCAAGAGCTTTTCCAGAAACGCCCCGGAAATCCCGAACACGTGGAAGAGCGACATTAACCAGCCTGTTATAAAAGTCATACATGCGAATACGGCGCAAAGTCACCATGCAGCCGATCGGCATTCCCGCCCTGAGCTTAAAGGCTGCAATAGACTTCTTTGCACGTGTAATTACAGGTTTCTGTCCTGCAATAATTTTAAGCTCTTCAGCTGCTGAATCTAATAATTTGATATTATGAATTGCTTCACCAAGCCCCATGTTTAAAACTATTTTCTCAAGTTTCGGAACCTGCATGACGTTTTTATATTCAAAGGTCTCAATCAGCTTTGATACAACTTCTTTTTCATAGTATTGTTTTAACTGGGACATATATGCTCCTTTAGCACATAATCGTGTTTGCTTTCCTATTTGTCTACTGCTTCGTTGCACTTTCTGCAAACACGTATCTTTTTCCCATCCTCAAGACGCTGAGTTCTCATGCGAACGGGGGTTATACACTTGTTACACATCAACATGACATTAGACCAGTGGATCGCAGCTTCCCCTTCAACGATACCGCCCTGCTTGTTCTTTGCACTCGGTCTTGAATGCCTTTTGACCATATTTATGTTTTCGACAAGAATTCTGTTTTTCTTTTTAATTACCTTTAAAACTTTACCGATCTTTCCTTTATCTTTGCCGGTAACCACCTTAACCTTGTCGTCTTTTTTTATAAGACATCTATCTCTCATGATCAGTCAATTCTCCGCATTGCAATCGGTCTGTCTATTTTAACCGTTCACAGGGTTCAGGGTTCAACGTTCAGGGTTAAAGACAAAGGTATTGAAGAACCGAAGTCCTCGTTAAACATGCTCATCTTCCCAAGTAATTCCCAATTTGGCTCCAAATATTGGATTAGGCCTGACGAATATGACGCTTTTATCGTAAATACACATTCCTAATGCAGTCCTGGGACAAAATGGAACCTTGAACCTCTGAACCTTTGACCCCGTGAACGCCTATTAAATAAGTTTATCGAAGGATAAAAAATGGATGCAAACGAGATAAAAAGAGTATCGTTAAAGGATTTTCTCCATATTATTTTCAAAAGAAAGATGCAAATACTTTTTTTCTTCAGCGCCACTGTGTGCATAGTTGCCGTTGCAAGCTTTGTGATTAAACCGACCTATATGGCAACCGCCCAGATCCTGGTTAAGGCGGGCCGGGAGAATCTTTACATTCCGACCGGTAGTGACATGACCCCTATCATAAGCAGTGATATCAGGGAACAAATTAATTCTGAGATCGAAATTCTAAGGAGCAGATCTCTTGCTGAAGAGGTAGTGGCATCTTTAAGTCCAAAGACAATTTACACAAATCTTGGTGATAAAAGAAGTGGAATTGTAAAAGCCATTATAGGTGGGCATGAACCACGATCGCTGGCAGATAAAGCGGTATTGAAACTTCAGAAAAATGTAAAAGTTGAATGGATTAAGAATTCCAATGTTATAAAAGTGTCTTTTAAACATAAAGATCCTAAAATGGCGGCCTTAGTAGTCAATAGCCTTGTTAACTTTTATCTTGACCATCATTTGAAGGTTCACACTTCCCCGGAATCCTATGAATTCTTCCAGGAGCAATCCCAAATATTAAAAAAGGGGTTGGGAGAAGCCGAAGAAAAGCTGAGAGCTTTTAAAAATCTACACAACATCATTTCTCTCACTGAAGAACGAAGCCTGCTCCTCAATCAGGAGGCTGTCCTTCGTGCTGCATTAAATCAAAGTGTAAGTCAGGAAGCAGAGACAATAAATAGAATACGCCAACTCACACAGCAACTGGCTATAACCCGCGAAAGTATTCCGCAAGGAAAAAAGGTTGACCATAATCCTGTTTTAACCAACACGCTCCAGGCAAAACTTGTGGAATTAGAAATAAGGGAAAAAGAACTTCTCAACAAATATACAAAAAACAGTCGCCTGGTAAAGAATGTCGGAGAGGAGATCGGGATTGTAAAGAACAAATTAGCCGCCCAGGAGAAAAAGCAACACGATACAAATACTTCTGGATTGAATATAATTTATCAACGGCTTAAAGATGAGCTTTTAAGAAATGAAGCAGAGCTGAAAGCATTAGAAGGTAAAAAAGAATCTCAAGGATTCCAGCTTGAAGATTATCAGAAAAGGCTCGAAAAGTTTAACCAGGCAGAGGCGGAACTAAACCAGCTTAAGATAGAAGTTGACGCAAACAGGCAAAATTACAGTCTTTATTTGAATAAGTTCGAGGAATCCAGAATTTCCAGCGCCATGGATACAGAAAAGATAACAAACGTCAACCTGATCGAGCCTGCAAAAACGCCCCTCGAGCCTGTCAGCCCTAAAGTTTTGTTGAACCTCTTGCTAAGTGTCTTATTGGGAGCGTTTGGCGGTTTCGGTTTGGCATTCTTCAGGGAGTATTTAGACGACAGCATTGAAACCATAGAGGATGTTGAAGATTGCCTCCACCTGCCGGTTTTGGCATCGATACCCTATTCACAGTGATAGATATTTTTTAGCCAAATGTATTGTAATTTTTATGAATTTTCTGAAAAGCCGTTTAATGTTACGCCGGATCCCAAGTTCCTTTTTTTAAGCCCGACGCACGGGGAGTCTCTGGCATCGTTAATTTACGGAATACGGGAACGACGCGGCTTCATCGCAATAATGGGAGAAGTGGGAACAGGAAAGACCACATTGATAAACACAGCCATAGAACGACTTGATACAGACACTAAGATAGCATGTATAAACAACACTTCAATGACTTTTCTGCAGATATTGAAGATGGCGTTATTTGATTTTGGGGTAGCAAAGCCCGATGAAAATCTTTCCAAGGAGCTTGCGATACAACGTATGAATGATTTTGTGATTCGACAGCTTGCATCGGGTGGAAATGTAGTACTCATTGTAGATGAAGGTCAAAATCTCGATCGTCAATCGTTGGAAAATCTTCGACTTCTTTCTAACCTGGAAACGGCGAAACAAAAATTGCTTCAAATTATCATATCCGGCCAACCTGAGTTGGATGCTACTTTACGCACACCAGAACTAAGGCAACTGGCGCAAAGAATCAGCCTTAAACGTTATTTGATGCCTTTGGACGAAAAGGAAACCTATGCTTACCTGAAACATAGACTAACTGTCGCAAATTATAAAGGCTCCCACCTTTTTGAGCGGCGTGCCATGCAGCTGATATGGGAGCACTCCGAAGGGATTCCAAGAAAGATTAACGTGTTGTGCGACAATGCGCTATTGATAGGATACGGCACCGGGGTAAAGAAAATTACTTTTAAGATAATTGAAGAGGCAATTCAAGATCTTTGCTGGAGTCCTTTTTTGAGCCCGGATGAAACCCGGGTGGTAAAAACCGGAGATAGCGAAACAAAAAGGAAAAAAAGTACGCTTTATCTATTACTTTGGATTTTGATAGTAAGTCTTCTCCTTGCAGGATGTATTGTTATAGCTGCCTGGTTGTTTTTAGGAAATCAAATTATGATGTAAATGAATCAAGTGCAATCCTTTTATAAAAAGCGGGGTTAAACGAATATATTATCTGACTTACAGATAAAAATTGACTTATTTTAATACGATTATTGGGAGAGGTAAATGGCTAAAACATTAGAAGCCCTTCGAAGGGCTGAAAAAGAGTATCAAAAAAATCTACTCGAACCGGCAAAAAAAGATGATTCCGAAAAACCGGTTGTTTTGCGAGCGCGCGGACAATTTACATCTGGACCGGATTTAAATCAGTACAAAGGATTAACGGCAAATATTTTTAAGAATTTGTCTGATAAATCTACCAAAACTATTCTATTTACAGGCACCTCAGCAGGAAGTGGATCGTCAACAACAGCGGTCAAATCCGCCATATCGCTGGCAGGAGGCAATCAGACCGAGGTTTTGCTGATAGATGTGAAATTGGGATCACCAAGCCTGCATGAAGTTTTTAATATAGAGAATACCTTTGGTGGTTTATCTGATCTCTTGACCCAAAGAGGTGAGATGGATCCCCTATTAAAGAAAGTGGGATCAGGTAATCTTTACGTGCTTACTTGCGGACGAAAATATTCCGGCTCTGAAAGTCTATTTCATTCGAGCCGTTTTAACGATTTTATCGAAACAGTCAAGGAAAAATTCGATTACATCATCTTTGATGCTCCCCCGGTTAATGGATCTACAG
>JAUWMJ010000064.1 GCA_030613225.1 Desulfobacterales bacterium | reverse complement strand
TTTGTTCGATCCGAGGCTGCAAAACCACAGGAATAGCGAGCTATTTCGAGGATTTTGGAGTTGAGGATCGGGCAAAGATGGCCTGAATCCGGGATGTGCCGCGAAGCAAATGCCCTTGGGGTGCATAAAATGTGAAGTTATTTTTGTGCGAACCCTAAATAAGTGAAAAAAAACCGCACTGTCCTCTTTTCTCCTTTCAGTCCATGGACAAAGTGCGGGTCAAACTTACATAGCAAAAAACGTTCCAAATAAATAACCCTGTTAATATTATATAATTTCTATTAGTTAGACAATTTGGTATATTTTTTGTACTCAAAAATGTCTCATTTCGTGCAAATAACGGGTATTTTTATATACATAAAGAAATCGTACCCGTTCACGCCCATTCGGAACAAAAAGGTCGTACAATCTCCGTTCTGTAAGCGTTCACAGGTGCTGCAGCTGTGCGTGATCAGGGCGACCAGCTATAGTCTGCTATGCTGGTTGCCCTGATCGCGTGCAGATGCGGTGCCTGTGAACGCCTACAAGAAATCTTTGGTTCTCCGGTAATCTTTCACGTTTTCACACAACTTCAAACCGGTTCAGCTTATTATTTTTCCTTGCTTTTTCCGGATTGAGTATCCTGCCGTTCATTGCTATATAAACACCATCAGGCAGTAGTTGAACAGCGGTGATTGCACATGCAATGTTAAACACAGCGTCAGTCATCCTGAATTTTGCAGGTTGCATCGCCCCTGTGAGTACAATGACTTTGGAGGGTATATTACAAAGGGCTTTTGCAGTCAAGATCATTGTATCGGTGCCGTGGGTTACGATAAAATGTTTATGCGGATCTGATCTGATTTTTTCATGAATCAGCTCGCGATCCTCATCCGTCATATCCAGACTGTCTTGTCGCATTAGAGGAATTACCTCGTAATCGAGTGTAATGTTAGCCTCCTTCAGCACTTCGGCAATTTGAGGATCACCTACCTGAAATTCGCTCTTATCATCAAAATAAATCTTATCAATAGTTCCGCCGGTTGTGATAATTTTAATTTTCAATTTATTTTACACCCCTTTTTCTGTGACCAGACGGGCAAAGTGTTCGAAAGACCGGTCATATGACCGCTCCGCATCGTCGGGAAAACAGCAGGCAGGAAGTTCCCTCATTTTCAGGTGATAACTTATGCATTCACAGCAGACTCCCTTACGTGAACACGGTTCATAGCTGCAATTACATGATATAAGATTCTGTTCTTTATTGCATTCCATAAATTTTTTCCTACTTCTAGTAATTTTAAGCCCAGGATTTGATACTGTAGTCTTCTGGAAGATGGGCGGTGCCTTTGACACATGGAATCCCTGTCTCCTTATTAACTTTTTCAATGATTTCATCAATATTTTCACAAAATCCGCCATTTCCTAAAACCCAGCCTTTATCTGTCTTGTCAGCAAAAGTACAGGTGCAAAAATGAATTGCCTCAGCTCCTTTGGCCTTTAAAATTTTGGATAAATCAACAACATTATCGCCCGGACATCGGCAGGTAAAAACACCTGCCGGCATACAATCTTCGTAAATTGCAAATCCTTCTTTCTTTCCCGCTAAACATTTAAAACAGTTGGTTAAAGGACATCTATCCATGTTTTTTTCACAACGTATAATTGCTACTCTTTTCATTTTTCGACTCCATTTTTTGTTTGCCGGATAATTCTACCTGCAATTTAAAACGTTAAAAAAAGGAAGTCAAGATTGACGGTCTCGTAAAAAGTTATTTTTCACCACTGAGATCGCAGAGAACACAGAGAATAGCTTGTTTTATTAGTTTGTTATCTCTGTGACCTCCGTGTTCTCTGTGGTAAATTTGACTTTTTACGACGCCATCAAGATTAACGAACTTCGAAAGATACACTATAATTTTCCAAAGCTGCAAACAAAAAAAATCCCCTCCTTATACAGGAGAGGATTTAGGGGAAAATGATTCAGATTTATTTATACATAAGCTTTTTGTCCATCTTGTAAGTCCATGGCAGACCCTCAAGACGCCAGCCTCCTGCCCAGCGCTGTCCATAAAAAGCACTGTTTTTGTTTTTATTCTTGCCACCTTCAAAACCGCCCATCACATTAAATACTTTCTTTTCTGAAAACCCGGCCTTTATAGCCTCATTACAGGCGCTGCAGCTTCTGCTTCCGCTCCGGCAAAAGATTATCAGAGTGTCGGTTTTTGGATTAAATCTGGCAAGCAGATCTTTGCCGAAATTTGGATTACTTACATTTACATATCCCTTTTTTCCGACTTTCGTGGAAAAAAATTGCAGCGGGACATTGTGTGCACCCTTGGCATGACCTACGAATTGGTATTCAGGTCTGGTTCTGCAATCAACTAAAAAAGCATTTTTTGGATCTTTCTTTACCATTTCAAAGGCTTCTGCCGGTGTGACATCACCGCCAAGGTGATCCTTCTTAACCTTGTAACTGTATCCAGCAAATGCGAAGGAAGAGATAAGAAATACTAGTGCCAGAGAAATGAAAAGTATTCTTTTAATATTCTTCATTGTTTAACTCCTTATAGTTGATGAATTTATAAAAATTTGAATTGATCACCCGAACACGCCGGAGAATCCGAGCGCTTCGCTTGAGGATCAAAGTTTTAACCTCAAGGACACCAGTCCGCTCCTCGATTCACGAAGTGGCGCTCTTCAAGGCCTTTAGCCGCTCAGTGATTCTTATTGCCCCACCTCCTTTACAGGTTTCGGAATTTTTGTTTCAGGTACAATTATTTTGGCATTGGCCTTTATTTCCCATTTTTCCATATCATTCTTACTTAAAAAAAGTAAATTATTACCATGGCAATTATTACATTTTTCATTCTGTGGGGTTTTACGCTGAATATTATGAGGAGTGCTTATCTTCCATGTAGGAAGCGCATCAAAATCGCTCAATCCGTTTTTTACATAAAAATCAAAAAGCCCTGGGTCAGCCGGCGGATGACGTAAAACCACATAACTATAAGGCATATTTTTTGTTTTATTAGGATTTAGTCCTATTTTTAAGAGAATTTTGCTCTTTTTATTCTTGAAATATACCAGCCCCTTTTTGTCTGTTCCCACATGACAACTGAAGCAATTTTTGTTTGCCTGCGCATGGCATACCTGGCAGGCTACCTTATCTTTATGAACCTTGTGAGACTCTGTCTTTGGTTTTGCTGATACAACCTCCTTGTGACATTTCAGACAACTGGGTCGCTGGGGAAGATCTAACCTGGTATTAACTCCTGTTGCATCGGCATGCATCTCTTCTGCTGTATGGCAGTCCATGCATGTCATTTCCTCTTCGTCATAATGAACATCTGCATTATATTCATCGTTTGCGCCCGTATATTCTCCGTGTACACGTCCGCCGTGACAACTTGCACAGGTAGTGTCCATGGGCGGTTTTTTTTCAAAATGATGCCTGTTTAAGAAACCGCCTTTTGCATAAGTTGGCCGGCTTACGTGGCACTGCCCGCAACTTGAATGACATTTTCCGCAATGTTTTTCTTTGGCCTTACAAACCTTTTCAAGAACCTTTTTATCCTTTTTATTGGCCCTTGCCTTAATAACCCGTCCAAAAGGCGCCAGAGTATAATGAAGGCTGTTTTTGGCAGTGGAAACAATTTCTTCGTGGCATTCACCGCAAACCCTGTCAGGTTCAGGAAATGTTGGATCTTTTATAATTCCATTGTGTGCCGTTTGCCAGTTGGAATCTTTAGGGTCACCCCCATGACATTCCTCGCATGCTATTTGCCCGTGCTCGGTCTCTAAAAAAGAAGGTTTTACATAAATCTTTTCATATAGCTCCAACGGAGCCAGAGGTCCCCCTCACCCTTCACCTGATGTTTCCTCCGAGGCAGCCTGCTTTGGCCTCATCTTTTCTATTTTCCAGCACAACCGCATAAGATCTTTCAGGTTGGTATGGCAGCCTATGCACTCACTTTCAGTACCTGTCTCTTTAGTCATTGAAGTCGCTGGTTTTAGAAAAAGTAAAACGGGAATAAGAATAAAAATAGCGCCCCAAACAAGTCTTTTCATTATTTTCACCCAGTTAATAGTTAAGACATGGTTAAATAGTTGAGTTGTTGAGTAGTAAGTTGTAGTTATTACGGTATCCGGCAATCTCTACCCCTAATCCCTCTATCAAGAACCGTGCCAGGAACTTAAAATTGCCAATCAATTGAAATTACAATCTTTTACAATAATTGTTTTCAAACGGACCGGTGCACGTGCAAACTACAGTTGGCACATGTTGTTTTAAAAGCAAGTCATGATCCATAGAATTATACGAATAAAGAGGGGCTTACAAAGTACTGAAGTATGATTGAAAAGATGCAAACATGAGGTTGCAGTGATATAAAAATGGAGCAGCCGCAATTCCATTATTCAATTACGGAATTTTTCGGGGGCGATTTTGTATCTGCTTATGATTTTTTGAAGGGATTGACGGCAAATTCCGCTCTTTCGGGCTGCTTGGCTTATATTACCGCTGGTTTCCTTTAAGAGACAGGTTACATATTTGGTTGTGAATTCTGCCAAAGCCCTGTCTTTATAAAGCTTGTATGGCTGGGAAATATTTAAATCATCGGCAGCAAAACTGCCCGGGTTTTCATTAAAAGGTAAATTCTCAATATTAATAACAGCCCCTTGAGCGGTAGCCATGATACCTCGAATTGTATTCTCCAGTTCCCTGATGTTGCCGTGCCAGTCCTGTGCAAGTAAACAGTTCATGGCTTCGTGAGTTATTATTTTGGAAGTAACATCCAGTTCACAGGCTGATTTCTTAAGAAAATGTTCTGTAAGAAGCGGAATATCCTCTACTCTTTCACGTAAAGGAGGCATTGTTATTTTCACCACATTAAGTCGATAATAAAGATCTTTTCTAAATAATTCGGCTTCCATCTTCTTTTCCAGATCCTGATTCGTAGACGCTATAATCCGCACATCAATTTTATGGTCACAAACATCTCCAAGGGGTCTTATCTCTTTTTCCTGGAGTACACGCAAAAGTTTTGTCTGAAGGAGAAGTGATAAATCGCCGATCTCGTCTAGAAATATACTGCTGCCGTCAGCCTCTTCAAATAATCCTTTCTTGTCTGATGTAGCATCAGTAAAGGCGCCCTTGCGATAGCCAAAAAGCTCGCTCTCCAGGATATTTTCAGGAAGCGCCGGGCAATTTACCGTAACCATGCCGCGATGCCTCCTTTTACTCAGTGCATGTATTGCTCTTGCCGCAAGATCCTTGCCGGTGCCTGTTTCACCAAGAATTAAAACCGTAACATCGGTTTTAGCCAGCATCTGTATGGTACGAAAAACTTTAAGCATCGGCTCACTTTTACCAACCATGTTTTCAAACGGGTCCTTTTCACACACCCTTTCCATCAACCGTGCATTTTCTCGTACCAGACGATTTAACTCCAGGCCTTTTTTCAAAAGATGAATCAGACGCTCTTCGTCAAAAGGTTTCTGTATAAAGTCGTATGCCCCTGCCTTTATAGCTTCAACTGCCATTTCAACAGTTCCATATGCCGTCATCATAATCACTGTTACAAAAGGATCTATATCATTTATAGCATGCAAAAGGGCTATACCGTCCATTTCAGGCATGCAGATATCGGACAAAACCACGTCTATGGGCCCGCTTTTAAGAAGTTCCATGGCATCAATGCTGCTCCTTGCAATCAGCACCCGGCAATCCATTTCCATGTTTATAGTACGCCGCAACCCATGGAGAAGATCGGTTTCATCGTCCACAATTAGTATGGTATCTTTCATGGCTGTATTCTTTTGGGCGCAGATACTCTCATCTCCTTCAATTTACATAATTGGCTCTATGGTATTTCTTGTGGTAGCCTCTTTGGTTTCAGGTTTCAGGTGTCAGGAGCGAGTTCGCTTCGCGAGCTGTCGTTGTTTGTAATTTGTTCTTTTCAATGACGCCGAGCAACGCCAGACAAATGACGGCAAAGCCTGATGTTAATGTTGGAGGTTGGAGGCAAATGAAGCTCACGAAGTGAGCGAAACCTGAAACCCGCAACTCGCAACATGGGGCGTTTACGATGGAACCCCTTACAGGGGTAATTAAGGCCGAGCCATTTGGACTCGGATATTTACTATGCTTCTTCGCGGATTGAAGTCTAACATAGCAATAAATATTGCGGTTATTCTATTGGTGGGGATGCTGCTGATCGAATTTGTAACGATTATAACAGCTCAAAGGGATATGATCCGCTTTGAAATCTCCAGGGGTAATCTTCTTATATCTTCATTTAAAGAAAGTCTGGTCAATTTTTCAGCTCAAAAAAGCCCGACACATCATTTCAATTTAAAGTCAAGTTTTGACAGGATGATGAAAGAGGCCGATTTTTCCTGTGCTCTGATTATGGATAATAATAAAAAGCAGATCTATTTTGGCGGAAGCGGTTGCGATCTGCAGGATGAGCTAATTAAGCTTACCTGTCAAGCTATTAAGACAGGAGAAAAAACAACAAGGTTTTTTGGAACTGTATGGGGAGTTTTCTGGAGGCAAAGCAAAGATGCAGTCATTTCATCTCCAGTAAAGCGGGAAGGGAGCATAATTGGTGGTATAAGCATCGCCCTTCCCCTTGACGGAGTTTATGAGACTTTAAGACGCAGTCAAAAAATATTATTTATCTATATTTTCATAAATACTGCAATACTCACATTTATCGGTCTTTACCGGCTGTCAAAGGTATATCTGGAGCCTATGTACAGGCTGGTAAAGAGAGCTGATGAGTATAGAGAAGATGAGGGGATGTTTTTTGCCGTACGGAAAGAAGACAATGAGCTTAATCAACTATCAAAAGCCTTGAACCGTATGTTGGAACGTATTTCAGGCGACAGGGAAAAATTACAGTCTATGGTGATATCCCTGGAAAAGGCGAATTTTGATTTAAAGCAGGCTCAACAGGAAATAATAAGGGCTGAAAAGCTGGCTTCTGTTGGACGTTTATCTTCAGGAATCGCTCACGAAATAGGTAATCCTATAGGTATTATTATCGGCTACCTTGAATTGCTTAAACAAAAAGATATAACAGATGATGAGCGGGCCGAATATATTATCCGAACCGAAAATGAAGTAAACAGGATAAATACTATTATCAGGCAGCTCCTTGATCTTTCAAGGCCCTCCGATACAGGTTCAAAGGCTGTTTCAGTACATGAAATTATCAATGATATTTCAAACGTTATTGAACCCCAGCCCATGATGGCCAATATCAAGTTAGAGCTGGAACTTGCAGCAGACAGGGATACTGTTTTTGCTGATCCCAACCAACTACGACAGGTCTTTTTGAATTTAATCATAAACGCTGCAGATGCGATTTCTTCAAGTAAAAAAAAGATAGCCGGGAAGCTTGTTATAAAAAGCACCCTTATGCCGGGATCAGATTCGGATGATGATCATATGCCTACGCTGAAATTAATATATATCGATAACGGCCCTGGGATTTCCGAGGAGAATCTTGGAAATATTTTTGACCCCTTTTATACAACAAAGGAGCCGGGGAAGGGTACCGGTCTCGGTCTTTCAGTCAGTTTCATGATCATTGAAAATTTTGGCGGTAAAATTGAAGCGACAAGCAAAGAAGGTGAAGGAACCACCATTACGGTATTTCTGCCGCTGCATATGGAATAAATTAACACACACTCGGATAAAAATATGAAAAATATAATTTCAAAGGAAAGATCGTCTGAGACAAAACGCCTCCTGATCATTGATGATGAAGAGAATATGCGGCATATGCTGTCAGCGATGCTTAAAAGATACGGTTATATTGTGGATACGGCATCTGACGGGTCTGAAGGCATAAAAATGGTAGAACTGACTCAATACGATTTTATTCTTTGCGATCTTAAGATGCCTAATATGGGAGGCATGGAATTTTTAGACTCTGCAAGAGAAAAAATAGAAGCTTCTACCGTTATCATGATGTCGGCATATGGTTCTATCGATACGGCTGTTGAAGCGATGAAGCTTGGTGCATACGACTATATATCAAAGCCGTTTAAAAGTGATGAAGTCTATATGACGCTTAAGAAAGCCGAAGAAAGGGAAAGTTTAAGAAAAGAGAACCTGTGGCTGAAAGAAAGAATCCGAAAGATTGGGGATGAAAATACGTTCGGGAATATGATTGGTAAAAGCAAGGCAATGCAAGCTGTTTTTCAACTTGCGGAAAAAGTGGCACAATACAATACAACAGTATTGATTTCAGGTGAAAGTGGCACCGGCAAAGAATTAATCGCAAAGGGTATCCATTACAGCGGTATCAGATCATCAATGCCTTTGGTTCCAGTGAACTGCGGCGGGATTCCTGAAAATCTGCTTGAAAGCGAGCTGTTTGGATACAAAAAAGGTGCTTTTACAGGTGCGGATCAAAATAAAAAAGGGCTTTTTGAAGAAGCAGAGGGTGGAACTATTTTTCTTGACGAAATAGGAGAACTGCCTTTTCCTTTACAGGTGAAACTTTTACGTGTGTTGCAGGAAAATGAGATAAGACCGGTTGGCAGTTCGAAAACAAAAAAAATTGATGTTCGTGTAATTGCAGCTACTGCAAAAAATCTGGAAGATGAAACCAAAAAGGGTAAATTTCGCGAAGATTTGTTTTACAGGCTGAATGTTCTGTCGATTAAACTCCCGCTGCTCAAGGAAAGAGAAGGAGACGTGCCCCTTTTATGCCGGTTTTTTATTGATAAATATAAGGAAAGACTGGGAAAAGAAATAGAGGAAATCGCTCCTGCTGCAATGTCTCTTCTTCTCAAGCATTCCTGGCCTGGGAATGTACGGGAACTGGAAAATGTTATCGAAAGAGCAGTGGTACTTGCAGAGAATAATATCCTGTATCCTGAAAATATTCCGCCTGGAATCGGTATGACAACAGAAACAAACGAGATGAACGGCATGTTTGAAGGGTTTTCGATAAAGGCAGCCAAGAGAAATTTAGAAAAAAAGCTGATTATAAAAGCGCTCAAAGAGACCGGAAACAACCGCACCCAGGCTTCCCGCCTCCTTGAAATCAGTCATCCATCCTTGCTCAGTAAAATCAAGTCTTATAATATAATTCTGTAATTTGTCCTGACCTGTTAGAGGTAAGTAAAAACGGTTTGGCAGCATCTGAAATAGCTGAGATTTGCGGCGTTTCAGAACAGCATACAGGGATCTTAATGATCTTCAGTTTGCCGAACTTGATGAGATTAAACAGTGGATCATAAGCCTCGGCTCCGAAGGTTATGTGGTTAAGTCCGATTCAAAGTACACCACATAAAATTATAGTTGGGACGTTCACAGTCGGTCGCGCAGAATCATAAATGCAAATAAAACCAGGCCAAACAGGGAAAAATGAAAGCCGTTGAGGATTCTTTGATATTTCATTTTGGACTGCTGGTCGGGTTCATTGCGAATCAAGTCTTTGAATTTCCGATAGTCCCCAAACGAACCCTTGATTACATCTACCGTTAATCCTTTTTCTTTTAAAATTATCTTGATTTGCTGTAAATTATACAACGCATAAATTACAGTGAAGATCAAAGCAAATTCGAGCAGGTCCATTGCAATATATTCCTTTTGTTGGAGATAGAAAGTAACTCCAGACCTCGACATTCTGTTAAGAAGTACGCTATTTTTTTGGACAAAAGCAATGGGTTAATAATACACCAAGTTGCTTGTTACTGGTTACAATAAGGTATTCTATCATTTTTCAGTAATAAATTACGAAGTCTGAACTCATAACAACCATATCATTATAATTGGCTGCGTATCCCTATTTTTTTTACGAGGCCGTTAATTGAGATGAACTCGTAAAAAGTCGAATTCATCAGGTTTTAGGTGTTAAGTTTTATGTTTTAGGTTAATCATATTATCTGTTTTAACATAGACTTAAAACTTAAATCCTAAAACTTAAAACATTTCATAAAAAGTGGTTTTTTTACTTTTTACGAGACCGTAAATATTATAAAACATACCGGAGCTTATACTTAATGGCGACACCCCTTCAAAAGGCAAGACTGAATCCTGAATCCATGAAAGCAAAAATCCTTAAATCAGCCAGGAAACTTTTCGGAGAATACGGATTTCACGGAACAACAACCCGGATGATAGCGTCTGATGTGGGTATAGATATATCAACCCTCTATTACCACTGGGGTGAAAAAGGGGACCTGTATGAGGCAGTGATCATTGATATGAACGATGGAATCAGGGCCAAACTCATAGAAGTTGAAAGCATTATCAAAGGGCGCCCTTTGGCGGAACGTATTGAAATAGCCATCAATGAACTGGTTGACTACCTGTTCGATCATTCTGAATTATCAAATCTTACCATTTTCAGGTATTTT
>JAUWMJ010000043.1 GCA_030613225.1 Desulfobacterales bacterium | reverse complement strand
ATAATCCCTGCTCACCGTCATGACGCCATTGCAAGACGGCAGCATGGCGGCAATGCACTCGCAGCATGCGCATGTTGTCATGGGATCGATCACCATGGAATAGAAATTATAATGTGTTACAGCTCCCCTGGATGCTTTGTAAACAAAATCGTTAACCCCTTTCCACTGACCCAGGACAGGATCGAGGCATTCGCCCTTTTCTATGGGCTGGTTCGGCCCTGTGGGGTTGATTTCATATGATGCCTTACAATCCATCCAGTTGTACGCGCCGCAAAGTCCGGTTCTTTCAGGACTTACCGAGCATACATGGTTGGGAGCAAATGACTGGCACAGTGTGCAGGAATAGAATATGTCAACACCTTCATCGGTCATATTCTCAACACGCTCATCTCTTTTCTTGTATTCACCCCGTGCACGTTTGGTAAGGGCATCAACGTCTTTTTTCTTGGTGTAAAGGGTTATCTGCACCTTATCCAGGATATTGCCAAAATCCTGATGGAACTTGGCATGTAACACAACACCGATATCCTTTAGGGTAAACCCTTTTTCCACCGCGGCCTTGCCCACCCTGATCCAGGAAATATCTCTCTGGCCGATATGCATAATGCCCTGAATATAGTTAACCAGATGATGGACCTGACGTTCGATAATCGGCTCGAAATCAGTCTGGAATTCACGGCCTGCAATTTGGGCATAAATACCCAGCGGCAGCGTATCACCTTCCTTGAGATCACCGATATCAGGGCCGATGACCTCGACCTTACCGTCCTCGATAGCGTCCATCTCGGCCATCTTGCAAAGCTCGGTGCACTGGCTCTTGCCTCCACCCGTCTGGCAGAAAAGATCGGCACCCCTTACCCGTTCGCCCTCGTAAGCAGGACCGAATGAACATGGGATCTCGATATCGGAAACAAGGGTTTTGAGTCCACGGACCTCAACCGACTTTGCGCAGATTTCATCATGGGAAACAGGGGACACAACATGCTCGTATGTACATATACCTGTGGGAAGGATCTCGGTAATGTCTGTATCGGCCAATGTAGGAAAGCCCCAGTTTACACATCCTGCAGCAGCAACGCCCCACTCGGTTCCCACATCGCCCAGGGCATTAACAAATGCAAAAACCCTTTCTTTGTTGTACATGAGAATCTTTTTATAATCACCGGGCTGAACACCACCGAAGGCCATTGCAACCCTGTTTGCAAACCCAACTGCAAATACTGCTGAAGAGATATCAGGACCGAAACATGCTATTCGTGTACTCCATCCCACCTGCACTCCGGCTTCGATAAGCTGCTCGATCAAGGTGGTGCCATTATGGTTTGCAGCCAGGAACATATAAAGACCTCTTTTCTGGTAATCTTCAATGATCATCTTGGCGGTTTCCGGATCAGGTGCGGAGCCGACTATTGCCGCAAAACCGGGAGCTGAGCCGTCAACAAACTCGACACCTCTTTTCCTGAATATTGTGTCGTCTGCAGCGCCGGTCCAGAGTTTTCCCGCCTCGATATCCGGATCTTCTGCATGGAGATAGAAATCAGGTTCGTTAAGATACCTGATCGCCTCTATAATTTCAAAGGATATAATGCCTGCCATCCCTGCGTCCAGAAGAGGACCGAGGAAAGGAAGCCAGTTTTTACCTTTGATATGGGCGGGAAGAAGACCCCTTGCAATCTCCAAAGGCTCCTGTAAATCTTCAAGGGTTTCAACCTTGATTCCGAAAAGTGAATATATTACCGGCAGAAAATAGCCGGTATTGGGAAAGCCTACCTTGGTATCCGCATTATAGGTGGCAAGAGCTTTCGTTAACGCCCCTTCAGCCTGTGAAACAACTTTATAGCCGCCCTGAATGGCAGCAAATGCTATTAATCTTGACATTTCGTTCCTCCTTCGTTGAGGATTTTATATTTAATGATTATAAATTCACAATACATAATTCTGATTATACCTAAAGCGCCTGGCGTGCTGCAAAATCCATCATGACCCTTTCCCTTGCCTTATCGATACCGAGCTCTTTGCGTTTTTTATCGATATGAGCAATCATCATATGGGCATGCTTGATCGGATCCGGCTCAACATCCCACATACCACCGTAAATACCTTCAAACTCTTTGCAGATATAATTATGGAACTCAGGTGCGCCCGATGTAGGCAGGGTTACACCAAAGACCGTGTAAACACCTGATGCAACAAAATAATGGCCAATGCTTATTGCCTTTTCGCTCATCCATTCAGGTGCGCTTCCTGCAACAGGCCATTCGCTGATATCATTTCCAAGCCCTCCTGCCTTGACAACCTCTGTTGCGGCCAGAAGGATCCGGCTGTTGTCAACACAAGAACCAAGATGAAGAATAGGAGGAATACCGACTGTTTCGCAAACCTCGGCAAGACCGACGCCGCAGTGCACTGCAGCGGCTTCAGGCACAAGCAGTCCTTCCATGGCACATGCTATTGCCGTACATCCGGTTGTAAGGACCAGCACATCATTTTTGATCAGCTCCTTACATATGGTTATATGATCACGATTGTGCTTTGTTCTGGCGTTATTGCATCCGACTACGCCTGCAACACCCCGGACGCGTCCGTTTATTATGTTATCGTTGAGGGTATAGTAAGTGCCGCGGAACGATCCCCCAAGATGATACTCCGTTGATTCAACGCCAAAGCCGGCCACGATAGGTGCTTTGTGCTTCGGAATCATAACTTCTGCACCGCGATTTGCAAAATTGTCACAGGCCATTTTAACGATCCGCTCAGCGTCTTCAATTGCATGATGTTCATCAAACTCTATATGGATAACATTATCCTGCTCCATTTTGGCTATGGGATGGGTGGTAATAAGTTTTGTGTGAAAGCATTTTGCAACATTGGCAAGATTCTGCATGATACACTGGATATCCACCACCATGGCATCGACTGCGCCGGTTATGATGGCCAGCTCCTGCTGCAAAAAAGTTCCGCATAACGGTACGCCGTGGCGCTGGAGCATTTCATTGGCTGTACAACAGATTCCTGAGAGCTGAATACCGTTTGCACCCTTTGATTTGGCATAATCGATCATTTCTTGTTTCTGGGCTACAGCCACAATCATTTCCGACAAAACAGGTTCATGGCCGTGAATAACGATATTGACATGATCTTCTTTCATAACGCCAAGGTTGGCCTCAGACTGGAGCGGATAAGGGGTTCCAAAGAGAATATCCTGAAGGTCAGTGGCCAGCATGGAGCCGCCCCATCCGTCTGCGATGGCAGCCCTGGTACCCTGCTTCATCAGGTTTTTATAATCCTGGTCAACACCCATATGTGTGCGGTGCATGATCTCAACGATCTCCCTGTCTATATTTCTCGGAAGCACGCCCTGTTTTTTCCAGAGTTCATAACGGGCCTCGGGAGCTCTCTTCAGGTACAGAAGCTCTCCTTCCGCCTTGCCCCATTCATTTAAAGCTACTTCACCGACTTCAACCGCGACCTCATCAAGATCCCTGTCAAGTTCTTCTCCGTCGACCTCAACAGTTGTTGCAACACCAAGGTGCCCGGCAACAGCCAGCAGTTTGTCAATATCCTTAATCTTATAAGCTTCCGTCTCTTTTCGTGCCGCAGACAAAAAGACTTCTGCAACACAGCGCCCATGATCAGAGTGGGCTGCTGCTCCGCCGGCTATCATTCTGATAAAGTTTCTTGCTGCGATAGTGTTGGCTGTTGCGCCGCAAAGGCCTTTTCTTGTGTCTTCTCCTTCAATTCCTGCTTTAGGTAGGGGGAGACGGCATGGCCCCATGGAACAGTTTTTACAGCACGTACCCTGCACTCCTATAGCACATTGTTTCATAGTCAGAGCTCTGTCAAATATTGTTTCAACCCCGAGCTCATGGGAGCGCGCTATCATCTCCTGTGTTGCTACATCTACGGAAGATGCAACCGGGTCTGCCAATTTTTTTGCCTTGACCGGTTTGGCTTCCTTTGCTTTTTCTTCTGCCATTAGAGGTTCCTCCTCATATTATTTATATTATTAAATTTATAACTTAAACTTTAATTAATTCCTAAAAATCTTAATGACGCCGGAGATATATTATCTTCTAATCTTCTTAAATTTAGATAAAGCGGATCTCTGGGTCTTGGATGCCGTCATTGCAACCTTTTTATCCTTGGTTGTGGCAGCTTTTGCCATTCTTTCTTCCTGCTCTTTTGCTCTCTGCTGCCTTATGGCATCTTCTTCTGACTCACGCTTGGCGACTTCATCTGCTTTAGCCTTTGCTTCAGCATCAGCTTTAGCTTTAGCTTCAGCTTCCGCCTTTGCCTTTGCTTCCTCTTCTGCTTTAGCTTTGGCTTCAGCCTCTGCCTTTGCCTTTGCTTCAACATCAGCTTTTGCTTTGGCTTCTGCCTCGGCTTTGGCCTTTGCCTTGTCCTCGGCTTTTTCGGCTACTGCTTCTTTTGCCGGTTCCGCAGGTTTTGCAGGTGCAGCTTCTTTCGCCGGTTCCGGCGGCTTTGCAGGCGCAGCAGCCTTTGCAGGTGCAGCCTTTTCAGCCGGAGGAGCTTCTTTCTTAGGTGGCGGAGCCTTTTTGGCCTTCTCTTCTTCTATTGTCAGGTCAAGCTCCGGTGCAAGTGATGCCAGATCGATGTCCACATCATCAAGATCTTTTTTGATGGGAGCAACATCACCAGCCGCCCCGCCTTCTAAAGCCAGATCGATGAAAGCTTTGACCATTCGAATAGACTCGGGATGCCTCATCATAAGAATATCCGAACCGGCCATAAGATAACTTACAGCGCCTACTGCTTCCATAAGTATTCCCCGCCTTTCGGGATCACCAAGTATCGGCGCTTCCTCGGCTGTCAGTTTTGCTTCCTTGCATTTCCAGACTTCGTTGCCAAGGTTGTTAATGATGGGGAACTGGAGTTTATCATCACCCTGGGACAGAGCCGCCATTCTCAGCCGTTCCATAACCGAGTACGAATATTCCAGTCCGTAACCCAAACCGCCTGTGGTCGGATCAACAATTATTTTATCCATCGGCATGCCCAGGTTTTCAAGAAGAATGTTAACCTGTTTGGCAAGGTTCACATCAATGGGTGAAGACGAAATAATTGTATGCCCATACCCCATTGCAGCAGCTCCGATCCCCTTGTGATTTTTATCCTCCACAGGTCCGATGGTCAGCTTCACATTCTGGCATTCTTCAGCCACTTTTTTAAAAACATCCTCATCCTTTTGAGGGCTGGCACAGCCCCACACAATCAGTGGAACGTCGATTGCCTCACTGACTTTTTTCACAGTTGCCGCCGCATCTTCAGGGCTTGCGTCTTCACCGCTAGGATCGATGCTTTTAAGCTGCAATACAATCATTTCAGCTCCGAACTCATCAACACATTTTTTTGCCCAGGCCGCAGGATCTGAAATGACATCCTTGAAGTGGCTGAGAGCGGAATCCGCCCAGTCCTCAGGCTCCATGTCCCAAATTTCCATTGCAATCCTTGGCTTGTTGGGCATTTCACCTTCAAACTGATAAAAAGGATAGCATGTCTCACCGCCGACAGTGACTGCTTTGGCACCGTCTCCTATGGTAATTTCCTTTATACCGCCGGTATAAGATTCTTTGTAAAATTCAAAGCCCAATGTTACCTCCTTTAGATGGAAAATCATTAATTACAGCTTTCTTAGCCGCAATTCTCATTTGTTAACGCCAAATGGGCAAAAACATTATGCCCTGATTTAAAATTAAATTCACCCCCCCTTTCGTTAAGCTGTTTTTTTATTAAAATCTACGTCGGTAGAATTATTGTTATAAATTAACAGGGAATATGGAGATGATAAATTGATATTTTCTATAAAAACGATAAGTTAACAAGCACATGACTGAAATTACAAACCGGTCTGTCCTGCATTTTATCAAAGAGTTTACATATATTGGCAGCTTTGATTTGTCAATAGACTATCATAATTAAATATCGTTTTATAATTAAATAAGATTCAATATTACTCAATCTCATCAAAACGGCAACTTAACGAAAGCATTTCACCGTCAAAGAAGGTCTTTGTTTTAAAAGGCAAGGTATTAAACAGTTTTATCATACCTTTGTTTCCTTGAGAGGTGTATGCAACCAGGCCTGCAATTCCGTTTTCCCGTGCAGCCATGCAAAGTTTTTTTAGCAAGATCTTGCCGAGTCCTTTACCCTGAAATTCTTTGCTTATGGAAAAAGCAACTTCTGCGATATTTTTTGACGGGTCAAGAAGGTACTCTCCGATACCAACGACCCTTCCAAATCCAAACTCCCCTACAACCGCTACAATAGTCAGATCTTTTATATAGTCAATCTGGGAGACACTTTCCGCCTCGTCACGCACAAAACTGGTTTTTTCATGGAAAAATCTTGAAACAATATCGGTTTTATCAAGGTTATAAAAATGCTCCTGTATCCTTCTTTCGTCCACCGGTTTCGCCGGTCGGATGGTTACCTCTTCCCCATCGATCTTCCTGGTCTCTTCAAGCTGAAAAGGATAAATGCCGTGTATAATCGATTCCCTCAAGGTTCGTGTATCACTGATCAGACCGATTTTTTTTGCCTCATAAAACAGTTCATCCCGAAAATCCGGGTGGGAAATACTTACCATGGCCATTGCCCTCTCCTGGAGGCTTTTACCGAAGAGATTCACTGCTCCGAATTCCGTAACTACATAATTGACATCCCCTCTCGGAACAACAACCGCTGTGTCATTTAGCATCGGAACAATGCGGCTTTTCTTGCCGTCTCTTGATGTTGACGTTAGCATAAGGATCGCTTTTCCCCCTTCCGCCTGGGCCGATCCTCGGACAAAGTCGAGCATGCCGGTCACTCCTGAAAAATGGTTATGCGGCATAGCATCGGCAGCAACCTGCCCAGTCAGGTCTATAGCCAGCGCCACGTTCATGGAGACCATCCTATTATGGCGGGAAATAATACCCGGATCATTCACATAATCCGAAGGGTGAAAATCAATGGCAGGATTATCATGTATGAATTCATAGAGTGCCTGTGTACCGATGGCACTGCTTGCCACGAGCTTTCCTTCGTTAAACCCTTTTTTTCTGTTTGTTACAACCCCCCTTGATACAAGGTGCATAATATTATCGGTGATGTACTGACTGTGTATTCCCAGATCGTTCTTGTCAGCCAAAGCGGTAAGGGTTGCCTGGGGAGTTGTTCCCAGACTTATCTGAATGGTAGAGCCGTCTTCTATCAGCCTTGCGATGAGGCTGCCTATCTTATTTGCCGGCTCCGATTCAGGTGCTTCTTCGATGGTTAGCAGTTGCTCATCATGTTCAACAAAAACATCCACATCATTTACATGGATAAAACTTTGACCAAGGACTCTCGGCATCCTGGAATTAACCTGGGCAATAACAAAATCTGCAGACAAGGCTGCCGCCAGGGTGATATCTACGGAAATTCCAAGGCTCATCCACCCGAAATCGTCCGGCGGTGATACCTGAATCAGGGCTACATTAATGGGGAGTCTTCTGCTCCTGAAAAGACGCGGGATCGCCGAAAGGTTCATGGGAGTTATAAAGCGCTTGTTTCTTGCTATCCCCTGCGGTTTAGCAGAGCCCAGGTAAAAAGACCTGATGTTTAACGAATGATCCATTGTTTTGTTTGCAATCAACGTCAATGGAGTGCTTTCCAGGGCCAGCAGACGCACAATTTCGATATCCGTCAAGCGACTTGAAGCTTCAGAAAGTGCCCTGATAAGATATTGCGGTTCTCCGCAGGAGGAACCGATGAAGACCCTCCGGCCTGGTTTTATTAATTTTATAGCATCTGAGGCCGAACGTTTATTACTAATATAATTATCCGCCCAATATCCCTGTTTTGACATAGCTGTCTCCTTATCATTATGATATGCGATGCGGAATGCAAAATACATGATCCGTCTTTCATTATCAAGAAGAAGTTCCTTGATAATGCAATTATTGGAACAAACGTTGCGGATTATGCCGTGGATCAAGCCGCGGATTAATCCTTGACTCGAAAGATGCGTTTCCGTATAGTTTTTCACCACGGAAGGGCACGGAATATCACTGATAATAAATTGACGGTTTCGTAAAAAGTCAAAAAACCACTTTTTACGAAACGTTTTAAGTTTTAGGATTTAAGTTTTAAGTCTCTATTAAAACAGATAATATCATTAACATAAAACCTAAAACTTAACACCTAAAACCTGATGAATTCGACTTTTTACGAATTCATCATATATAGCGTATCAAATAATTCAGTGAAATATCCGTGAAAATGCGCCTGCCCTGTGGAATCCCGAAGGGTTATTCCTCCGGGGTGGTAAACAAATGTAAAAAAGGACCAGTTAATGAACGAAATATTGTTAATTCTTGTCGGCTTACTCTCCATTTGTTCACTTATCCTTCTTTTTATCCTCTTTAAACGCAAACCGGATGAGACTATAGCTAAACTGAAAGAAAGTTTGTCATCCCTTGAAAACAGGCATCAGCAAACCGAACTTGTTATAAAAGACGAAATCTCCAGGAACCGGAAAGAAACAGCCGGCAGTGCGAAAACCGCGCGCGAGGAACTCAGCAAATCCTTAAAGGATTTCAGTGATTCATTGCTAAAAAGGATGACGGAAAACGCCGGTATGCAAAAAGGCCAGCTCGATTCCTTCTCTAGACAACTTGGAGATATGACCAAGCTCAACGAAAAAAAATTGGAGACAATGCGCCTGAGCATGGAAAATCAACTTCGTGCATTGCAGGAAGACAATAGCAAAAAGCTGGAACAGATGCGCGCCACGGTTGATGAAAAACTGCAATCCACCCTGGAAAAGCGTCTTGGTGAATCTTTTAAACAGGTCAGCGAACGCCTTGAGCAGGTGTACAAAGGGCTGGGAGAAATGCGCACCCTTGCCACAGGGGTTGGTGACTTAAAGAAAGTATTAACCAATGTGAAAACTCGAGGTACATGGGGCGAAATTCAACTGGGCAATATTCTCGAACAGATTTTAACTTCCGAACAGTATGGTGTTAATGTAGCCACCAGGAAAAACAGCAACGAAAGAGTTGAGTTTGCCATAAAACTTCCCGGACAGGATCCGGATAAGGAAAAAGTCGTCTGGATGCCGATAGATTCCAAATTTCCCCAGGAAGATTACCAGCGTCTTATTGATGCACAGGAAAATGCGGACAAGGAACTGGCCGAAAAAGCAATAAAAAGTCTGGAAATGCGCATAAAGGCCGAAGCGAAACAAATCAGGGAAAAGTATATTGATCCACCTAACACCACTGATTTCGGTATTATGTTTCTACCTGTTGAAGGTTTGTATGCTGAAGTGTTGCGCCGGCCAGGTTTGTGCGATATGCTCCAGCGTGAATACCGTATTGTCGTTACCGGGCCGACTACACTGGCCGCACTGCTCAACAGCCTTCATATGGGTTTCAGGACCCTTGCCATAGAAAAACGTTCAAGCGAAGTATGGGAACTGCTGGGTATAGTAAAAACCGAATTCGGCAAATTCGGTGACGTTCTGGCGAAAACGAAAAAGAAACTCCAGGAAGCCAGCAACACAATAGACAAGGCACAAGTGAGGACCCGTGCCATTGAACGCAAGCTTAAAAAAGTCCAGGAAATACCCATGGATGATACGGCGAAACTGATTGCGGAAGAAGAAAACACAGTTTGATTGAAGATTGATTAAAGAAAAAACTCTTCAACCGCCCATTCATTAAAATGCTTGTCGCTATTCACTATGCAAGCTTTGATACCAAATATTTAGACAAGCTCGTCCTTATTGCTGAAGTTTTGGATACGACCGTTAATTATCTGTTAACAGGGAACCGTTCAGATGAAAGACCCTTGCATAACATTCGATTATTGGAACGGTTTCGATCATTAGAGGATTTTGAAACAGAAGACAAAGAAGCTGTGGTTAAACTGATTGATGCAATGATTGTTAAAAATCAAGTTGAAGGCGTTGTAAAACCTCATTTAAATACATAAGGAAATTTTAATGAAAAATCCAAAAAGGAGATTCAAAAAAGATTTAATAAAAATTTTTATAGACAGATTGTTAATAGGATTATTTCTTCTGGTAGCATTGTTTTGCGGCAATCGTATAGCAGAAAATCTTAAAACAGCGGATAAAGTTCGCATTGAAAGTGCTAACGAGATAGCTAATAAAGCCGGAGAAGTATGGAGGCTGGTATATTTATATGATCAAGAAGTTTCAAAGCTCTATTCTCTTTACCAAATGCATAGTATTCCGTCGTTCCTTCTTCTTGACAATGAAAAGGTTGCAAAAATTAAAGAAGAAATCGTAAAAATAGAAAAAAAGCAGACGACATTAAAGATATGAGTGAAAATAAAGCTATTGAAAACAGATATTACATTGGTGAAAAAAATTATGAACAGGTAATGAAATGCTCAGATACAATAACCCAAATATGGGAAAATAGAAAAATTAAATATTATAATATTGATACTCCCTTCAAAGCGAGTTTGGCAGATATCTTTCAGTTGGAAGATGATCTAAAACAACAATTAAAAATCAGTGCAGATTATCTAAGGCATCAAGCAATATATAACGATACAATATAAATCCGCATTTTATTAAAGGAAGCCGCTTGTCTATTTTAAAGCCCCGCCTGTCATGCTGCCTGCATCTTCTTACATAATCTGAACTTAATTATCGTACATTGCATCTATTTTAAAAAAACAAAGCGGTGCAATGTCAGCGATAATCCGGATTATGTAATCAGGGGCAGGCATCACGCCAGGCGGGGCAATGCGGAAGGTAAGCGGCTGTCTGATTTTAACATTCTTCCGCCACCCTACCCAAAAAAGGAAAAGGCGGTTAAGAAAAAGTACCTTCAACCGCCTCGGTATAATTAGGAATTTGCTTACTTTTCTATGATTTCTTTTTTTCTTCGGGTAAGCATGCCTTACAAATAAATTTTTTTGATGGTTTAGTCAATATCCAATATAATCCGACAGAAAGGAATAAAATGCTATACACTATTGAAGCTGCATTAATCCCAAATATAAAAACAAAAGGGATGATCAGAAAGAGTAAAAACACACCTCCCAGCTCTTTTTTTATATGCTTGATCCTTTTATTGCAGCAGCTGCATGTAACCCAGATCATAAATGTTATAATTTCCTTAAATAGTCTAAGCGGAAAGCCTTATCTACTAACATGGATTATCGTTTAAAGAATCTTTAATTTCTTCAAGCTTTTCCGGCACACCAAATATCTCAAGTAGTGTTTGATAAAGAAGCCCACTTGCTAATCCAGTAGAAAAACCTGATATTCCACCTACAATAGCGCCAGGAAGGGCACCAATTCCAGCTAAAGGCCCTGTAGATGCCGCTCCTGCAAAGGCACCACCAACAGCACCTGCCGCAAAACCTCCAGCTGCACCAGTGATCCCTGCTGTGATTATTCGTTGACCACTAGGGCTTTCAACATACTTGTTTATTATAGGGCTGATAAATTTTTTGGTGCCATATTTTGTAACAGGTCTGAAAATCTTCTTTAGATCGAATAAACCGTATGGATCAATCCAGTTAACCGGATCTGATAG
>JAUWMJ010000006.1 GCA_030613225.1 Desulfobacterales bacterium | reverse complement strand
TCAAAAACTACATGATTTCGAAATGCAGTTTCAATCCTTGCCTGAAGTTCTTTCAGATCACTTTGCCGTTCTGGCCTATGGTAAATCTGCTCATATTCAGACGCACGCTGAGCATAATAATCTATCATATTAGATTGTATTGAGGTCATGACTTCTCATTACGCCGAACGGCGTGTTTCACCTGCCGGCGGCGAAAACCACGGCCAGTTTAAGATTGGACCAAAAGGGTGCAAGGCTGCGGTTTTGGAGAAACCGCACGGCCCTGCCGGTCAGTGTGCAAACGCATTGCTATGTGCTGATTTTACATTTCATCAACAAACAACCGTCTTCATGTTTAATAAATTCATTTCTTCGTAGTTCAACTTTCTGTGCAATCTCAAATCCAGTACGTTTATAAACTGGTATTGCTAATGCGTTATCTGAGAAAACTATTAGGCTCAAGGCATTGTATCCATTTTCAACAGCCTTTTCTTTGGTGAGTGAAATCAGTTTCTCACCAATGCCACTCCTTCGATGACCCTCAATTACGCACAATGCATCAAGAAACCATGTGTTTTCAACACGTGATGAATAGAAAGCACTAAAATGCTCTAACCTTTCTGCTGGGAAAAAGCTTCTCATTTCATCCGTAATTTTGTGATAAGAGGACGGATAGGAAAGGGCCATTCCGACTATATCATTTTTATCTGTCGCAACAATTGCGCTTTTATAAGAGTGAGGGTAATTGTCGTTTTCATGGTTGTGAGCTATAACTTGAACCGGTGTCATTCCAGGGACCAAACCGTGAAATAAATATTCCACAACTCCATCTGAAGCGATGTTTATCAACTCTGCCAGTTTTGCACAGTCTTCTTCCTCAGCGGGTCTATATTTGAACTTAATATCTGCCTCCATATAGATTCTACCACATAACCACAATGAGCGGTGTGAAGGTGAACAAGGCATATCGAAGATGCCAAGGAAACAATTGATGGTGCAAAAGCCAAGGTCGCACGACCCTTCACATCCGTCTCAATTGGGTTGTTATGTTAAATTCCTTTTTTAGCATCTGAAATGTATTCGCTATAAATTGCATCCAATCTGTCCTTTTTGGAAAAAAATGCATTATGCAAGCATTCATAATCCTTTAAATCACACGTCTCTTTACACTGGATAGCATAGGAACTGGTTCTATCAAAAACCACATTGATTTTATAACAAGGATAATCGTTACATTCACCACAATTGCTAATTGCTTTATCCCCGGCACATTCACGAATGTCGTTGTAATGACACTGCTCTAATGATGCACAACCATTACAAATCATTTCTTCAGGAGGAACTATTTGATCATGCAGGCCAACTCTCTCCCACAAAATAGCCGCCTCTTTCAATTTTTCAACATCGTTGCTTTTAGTTGCAATATATCTTGGACACAGTTCACAGTCATCACCGCAGTAACCGATATAAGCCATAACATTACCATTATAAGTTCGAGTTATTTCTTTTTCACATAATGTACCTGCCCGCGGTGGATCTACATGCCAACTTGGTGCGTGGTATGATGTTGGATTTACATTCAGAGAACGCTCGTGCTTGCGGGTAAGCGAGACTGCAATTGTTATGTCATTATAGCTATTTATTCGCAGACGCGAGGCCAAAACCAAAGCACATAAATGTACCTCCACCGAGCCGATTAACGATACGCCCACCTTTTTCTGAGGCAAACCAACTACGGGCTGATTTAGCTAAGTATGCATACAAAAAATGAATTACCACAACTATACTACTGTAGGTTACTACCAAGAGAATAAATTGGCGTGTGTAATCTGACGAATAATCAATGAATTGTGGGAAAATTGCCATAAAAAAGAACACGGCTTTTGGATTTGTTAATTGAAGAGCAATGGCTTCTACAAATAACAGTTTTTTTCCTTTAGTTACATCATGTTGCATGTTTATCTTTGTGGCTGGGGATCGCCACATTTTTATACCTAAATAGATTAAATAGAGAGCCCCAATATATTTCATAATGCTAAATGCTACTGATGATGTAGCCAAGATGATTCCAAGACTGGTTGCAGATATTCCGGCAACAATGAATGTTCCGAAGGCAATGCCAAAAATGCCACCGGCTGCACCAATGATACCGTAACGAATAGTATTTGTAAGCGTCAAAAGAACACCTGGTCCTGGGCTTGAAACCGTTGCTATTGCGATAATCAAGAATAATATATAGCTTTCCATTCAATTTTCCTTTGATACATAATGCATGTTTGAGATCACTTGCCCGCCTTGCACCTGCCGTGAAACTTGGCCGGATGCAGGAACCTAAAATAATGGGGGACGTTCGTAATGGGGGACATTCGTGCAGAGCGTTCACAACTCTAAATTGATGTCATCTATATCCGGTTTCTTCCCTGTTTAGATCATTCGCGTCACGAAAGAGTTCGTAACACAAAGATATCTCGCAACATCAGCCCCGTAATAACCGAGTTCCCTGACACCGATCCACGACATTGCACGACGGGCTTTTACCACTGCCCTTCTTCGACCCCCTGACCGAAGTTCACCAATAGAAACATTGTAACTTTCAGACACCTTCTTGGCAAGAACCTTAATATAGATTCGTTGTCCGGACAGTCTTAAATTCTTTTTAACAAGATCATCAGACCGGATATGACCTGCTTGACAAAATCTCCGTCACCGAGTATCCGCTGATCAGCAAATTCCCTTTCACCGCGCCTCCGACTGGCGAGAACCGCAGACCAGCCCCCCATGCTCCGGATTAATCCGCCTCCGACCAATTCCGGCCTGCTCCCCTGATCAATACCGTTTCCAACGTATCGTGAATAATTCTTTGTTGAATTGCCGGCGTCACCGAAAAAAGACAACACGTACTCGGTGTTCTGCCATTTCCTCTCAACTTTACCGACAAGAGCCGAGTGACCGGACCAGGGGGTTCGATTCAGCTCTTTCAGATCCTTAACCAGACCGGTCCGCAGCAGATTTACCCAGTTAAATAGGGTTCCCTCCGGGACATTTAACAGGGTGAAGGTGAATATATCGAACCAGCTCTTTGAGATAAACATCCTCCTGACAAACGATTGACTTATAACGGTTTTGAAATAGATATCCGTATCTGCGATGGTGCTTGTTAAAATTTACAACATAGCCGGTGAGAATTCTGCGGATTTCGGGACATTCTTGTTAAGTTGATTACATAGATTTCAATAGTTCTATGGCTGAAAAAGCCCGTCATCTTTTATCATTTCCAAGGCATCTTCAAGTGAAATGTCATAGGCAATTTCAACCCACTGCCCTGTATATCTCATAAAGGCCAGGTTAAAACTATCCGCTGAGACATACTCCAAACGAGCAAATTTATCCTCAAATGAGGGTGCTGTCGCATTTGGACCACGTACATTGTACGTTGAACAAAAATAAAAATAGTGGCGATACCATTTTGTGTAAATGTTTACCAGGTAGTTGAAATCATTATTTTCGGGTGGTTGTTTCACGGATTGGGGAATCAAAACGGTCTCCACTAATTCATCCGCTTTGGTTTTGACCGCTTGTTTTAAACTATCAGAAACTTTGGGCTTAGATTGTTTGCGAGGGCTATAAACCACACCTTTTTTTGCCATGCAAATCGAATAGCATACTCAAATAAATTATCAAGTTAAATAGTTAACAATGTTAACGCTCCTGTTCGCGCTTAGGAGATTCTGTCAACTTTGATGCGAAGAATTTTGGCTATGCGTTTTGCCATTGATAGTGAAAGCCTGCGCTTACCTCTTTCATAATCACTAATCATATTCTGGCGGACACCAAGCTTTTCAGCGAGCTGTGTTTGCGACAGCCTTGCCTTAAGCCTGGCACCTGAAAGAAGGTTGCCAATTCTGTTTGACTGCATTTCTTTCCAAAAATCAGTCTCTTCAACAGCAATACTCTCAGAGATATCGGAGCTCAGAATACTAACTTCGAATTTTTTGCTAATCCATTCGATGAGTTCATCAATCTGCTCACCATGAAGGGATATTTCAATACGGGGCTTTTTCACGAGAGCCAACATAATACACCTCTATTTCGATTTCCCCTTGCCGTGAGGTCCAACATGCCACATAGCGATAATTTAAATGGCAGTGGTATTTTTCATCTCCCAAGGGGGAAAAATTGTTCCAGCTTTTTTGGATCGGGCCGTCTGCTTTAAGATCTTCAATCAATAAAAATAGCAACTTCCGAACATTTACGGGCAGCTTTTTCAGCCCACGGTAGCTTTCTTTTTGATTGTGACCTTATATTGCATTAAGTTATAATATTACCTTATATGGTTATAGTCAAGTAATATTTATATATCAAATTCTTACCTTTGCAAAAACCCAGTATTTTTTACGCCCCGACCCCGAAGGCTCCACAGCTTCGATTTCAAAGCCGGACTGCAACAGCACCTGCTTGATTTCCTCTACTGATCTATAGCAGGGTTTTTTTCCGATAATCTTAAACCAGATATTTTCATACCATACCATCCGGGAAGCAGCTTTATTAATAGGAGACGCTGCCCTCAAAAGTAGGCTGCCTCCCGGACAAAGCTGCATACTGAGTTTTTTTAAAGTAAGTTTAAATTCATCATCCTTTAAATATTGAATTACATCGATCATCACAGCGGAATCGACCGGATATTCGGTTTGTGGAATATCCGGCGCCTTTGCGCATTTAATAGATCCTCTTTTCCCGATTACTCTTGATGAAATCCTTGCTCTATGGCCGTCAGGCTCAATTCCGTAAACTTTAGCCTTTGGGTATATTTCAAGAAGACAGACAGAGCAAAGCCCGTATCCGGTGCTAATATCTATAATCCTTTCAGGTGACTTAATAAACTTAAACAGTTCTGTAAACATCGGATCAAACATTATTTTAAAACGGACAAACAGGCGGATAGAGGCTTGAAGATGTCTGTATTGTTTTACGACTCTTTTTAAGTGTTCTTTGGAACCCGGCCTTATGCTTTCACCGGGAAGTTGTTTGTAATCGAACAGATGTTTTAAAACCGGGGGCAGTATAGCAAAAGCACCTATAAGACAGTAAGCTATGCCTATAAATGAAGTCAGTCCGGCACCTTTAAGCATAGAATGGTCGGCGGTATTTAATACGCCGAATCCTATTAAAGTGGACGCTGATGCCAGAAATACTGCCATCCTGATAAGTCCCAGAGACGGATGGTGTTCATCTAAATAACGCTGATATGATCTGACAAAGAAAAGCGAATAATCGATACCCATGCCCATTACAACGATTGAGAGCATAAGGGCGGGTATATCAAGGGGGTGGCCGATAAGTTTCAGCGTGCCGAGAGTACATACAAAAGCAAATACTACCGGCGCTAATGCAATAAGGGTTAATATAAAGTCAAAAAAGAATAAAAGGCAAAGTATGGCAACACTTAAACCGATTATGAGCACCATTTTTGTAAATGTTGATGACAAAAGATCCCCAAGCCTTTTTGAAAAGAATTTCGGATCAAACAGCTTTGCCGTCTGACCTGATGCATATTTTGCATAAAAAGCTTCTGCATTATAAGCGCTGCCTGGAGTCAATGTTAAAAACTGGATCCATTTTGGTCCATCAGGGTTTTTATTGTGGGATATTCCCAGAAGCGAATAAAATTTTTCCGGAATATCACCCGAAGTATACCTTAAATCGCTGTAAGGTTTATGAATTGCCTTATAGAAAGGATCAAAGGCATTTTGTGCAAAGCCTAAATCGACAGAAACTTTTTGTATTGTGTCTTTTAATTCTTTCACCCTCTTTTTGTCCCAAAATTTCTTCCATGCAGAAAAATTTTCTGTCGCCCTTTCCTCCCCGGGGAAAATCATGGACGGAACAAAAGCAGCATCCAAAACCCCTGAAACCTTTTCATGCTCCAGCATTTTTGAAAGTTTATCACCTTTTTTCTGAAGTTGGCTAACATCCGATCCTTGAGTAAGTAAAAATATTTTGGAAAGAACATCACCCCATACGCCTGTAACCAGACCTTCAGCGGCCTTTGTTTCTTTACTTACTGTATTCATTGACCTGAGATCTACATGGAAAACAGGTTTTGCAAAACAAAGCATAACCATTGCAAATGCAAGTGCGCCCCAGGCTTTGTATTTTCCACCGGCTAGAGCAATTTTCCTGGTCACATTCATAAGCAGCAGGGATCTGACCTTTTTTGCCGGCGGCATTGCTGGAAACATCATGGGGAAAATCGTATGAACAAATATAAAAGAACAGGCTATGCCGAATGCCGCAAACTGGCCGATTTGTGCAAGAACCGGAAAACCGCTGATGCAAAGAACTAAAAAGGCGCCCACAGTTGTCAGCGTTGAAAGCAAGCCAACAGCCCAGACCTCTTTTGCTGCATCTCTGCCGCTGGTTTCATGGTGGCGATCAAGAAATAGAAGGTAAGCTATGCCATGGTCAACAGTAATTGAAATAATTGCCCCACCAAAGCCGATTGTCAAAGCTGAAATGGATTTATTAAAAAGGGAAAATAAAAAGAATGCAACCATGGTTCCTGCCACTGCCGGTAAAAAAGAGAGCAAACCAATATACGGTCTCGGAAAAGCAATGATAAGCAAAACAGCAATTCCGATCATTGAAAATAAAACAACTTTTTTTATATCTCTTTTTGCTATAATCTCATTATCAAGAGCAGCCCTGTATGCACCTACAGGGGTCAGGGTAAATTTATATTCCTGAGCAGAATATTTTTCATTCAGTATTCTATTTAAATTTTTTATCAGCTTTGTTGCTTGTCTGGCAAAGGTGGTATCGGTTCCGGAAGCTATCGGCCTGGCAGTTAATAGAAGATGCCTGCCATCTGATGACAAAAGTTGTCCCCTGTAAACTTTTGCATTCTGCGATGGAAGAAGATGTGATAATCCGGCGAGAATAATATTTCTTAAGCCAAGAGGATCGGCCGCAATCAGTTCAGACTGCCCGATTCCATCGAGAAAAAGCAAACGGGAAAAATTTTCTTCAAGCTTGTTATTAACCTGCGTAGGCTCTAGAAGCGGTTTTACCTTGTTCCTTAAATCCCCTTCGGTAAAGAGTACCGGCAGATTCTTTATGATATAAAAAATCAGCTCAGGCACCATGTCTTGAATCTCTTTCATCCCGGTACTTTTAAAGAGCCCGCTCGCCATCAGTTTTTTTTCAATAAACCGGCCTGCTTCAACAAGAACATCAGGGTCCTGGCTTTCCAAAGCTATATCAATAACAACCTGATCCCCGGCAGGATGATTCATTATGATATATCCGGCATCTGATACTACAGGGTCACTTTGCGGCAGGGTTTTAACGATATCAGTGTCGATTTTCAGCCGGTAAAAACCGATACAAAAGAGACCTGCGACTACCGCAGCAAGAAGAAGAATTACAGGGAAATTAAAAGAGGGCTTTTTTTGCATATACAGATCTCGTTAAGTGGTTAAGTTGTTGAGTTGTTAAGTTGTATTTATAACGAGCATATCCATTATTTGCTTGAAAATTGGACATTCGGTGTTTGAAAAGCTGTAACATCTGGAAATAATAGTAATTGTTTTCCTACTCAACCACTTAACTACTTAACCACTCAACTACTCAACGAGGTCTGTTATAAGGATTATAGCCGTTTTCTGATAAACGACGGAATAAATATTCTTTGTATTATAAGTCTTGAAAATGTTTGAGCGTTTCGTAAAAAATCGACAAATCCACGATAGTGGGAAACCCGTTTTCCCTTTGGTTGATACGTCACGCTGACGGGTGATTCAATTACTGGAATTTTTTTCCATCCAGCCTTTGCAAGAATTTCAACTTCAAACTGGAATCTTTTGGATTTGACATTTAAATTCATCGATTCAGGCAACGGATATATCCGAAATCCGCTCTGGGAATCAGTCATTTTGGGGCCGCCTGCAAGCAGCACCCAGAAGTTTGAAAACTTACGTCCGAACCGGCTTGTCCATCGGACGTTTTTTCCCGACATCCCTTTCCTTATTCCTACCATGACAGGTCTTATGCCATCTGGGATAGCCCTTATTAAATTTATAGCGTCTTTAGGGTTATGCTGTCCATCCGCATCTATAGTTATTGCCCAATTAGTGATTTTAGCCGCTTCGGCCCATCCTGTCATGAGAGCCGACCCCTTACCCGTATTTACTTTATGGCGCAAAAGGTTTATTTCTTTAATTTTCTTTATTTTTTCAAATGTTGAATCAGTGGACCCGTCATCTACAACAAAAACCGGAATCTTTAATTTCAGGGCTTTTTTAATAACATCGCAAACTTCCTGCTCGTGATTATAAACAGGAATGACAAAGGAAAATTTCCCTTTTTTTTGGATTTCCGATTGCAGGGACATCAATGCTCAGGTAAGAAAGCAAGCGCCCATGTTCCTGGACCTGTATGAACACTTGTAGTTAAAGAAAGAGGTTGAAGTATGATCTCACATAACGGCAGGAGTTTTATTATTTCTTTTTTGACAGAATTTTCTACCCAGGATCGATTGTCGGTATATTGCAGCATAATAAGAGGTGATGAATCAGGATTCAGGGTTTTTTCTATCTTATCAAGGGCAAATTTCAGTTGCCCTTCCCTATTCCGCGCTGTTCCAACTTTTTTTACACCTTCGGATGTCGGCCTGACGATTGGCTTTACCTTAAACATATCACCAAAAACAGCACTGGTTTTGGACAACCTTCCCCCGGCAGCAAGGTATTTAAGTCTGTCCAGAAACATATACTCATCACTAAGATCAACAGCTCTTTTCGCATACCTGATGACGGAATCGGAATCATCAGACTTCATCGCATGCCTTGCCGTTGCAATTACAATAATCCCAAGGCGACCTGAAGGAAAGCCCGTGTCAATCACTGTCAGTCGGTTATCAGGATCATTTTTTTTCTTCCATCCTCTGACAATATCATAGTTTCCGGTATAAAAAGACCCGACACAAACGTATAATACCTTTTGATACTGGGCTAAAATTCTTTGATAGCACTGATGACGTTCAAATACAGACGCCTGGGATGTCGAAACCTTTACTCCGTCTCTCATGGATTTATAAAGTTCTGATGAGGGGAAATGCGTTTCCGGCAGAGATTTATCACCAGCAATTACATAGCTGTCAAGAAGTGTAAATCCCAGGTTGTTGGAATCTTCCCGGGTCACGGAACCGGCTGCATCCGTCATAATATGGATGGTCTTGTGCTTACTTTGCCGCTTGAATTTTTTAATCTGGCGGTCCATATTATCATCTGTCCAGTTAACAACATCGCCTATAGATTCGATTTTCTTTCTTGCTTCCACCATGTTGTCCGTATGCAGATGAACCTTTATATAATCATCATGCTCAATTACGACCACGCTTTCGCCCCATTCCGAAAGGCTGCTGATATTCCCCCGTTTGGTATTATCAACCCGGACTACTGTATCAACGCAATAGCCTGCTTCGGTTTCTTCCTGAAATGAGGATGAAATCTGAAGAAAGCCTTTGAATTTTTTAGTAATCGGCATTAAAGCTTCCTGCCTGCCGATAAGACTGTTAAAAAAGCTTTCAAGAAATATATACATTCCGAGTGCACCTGAGTCTACCACGCCTGCCTGCTGCAGCTTTGGAAGAATCTTATTGGTTGACAATGTCGCTTTTTCAAGATGAGTTGTTACCTGTGAAACATATTCATTTTTATCGTCGATATTATCCTTTTTTAGAAATTCAGCCAGTTCGTCAAAAATCGTAAGCATTGTCCCAGCCACAGGCTTATGAACGGCCTGCCATGCCCTGTCTCTTCCCGATTCAGCTGCCGCTGGAAGATCTGCAAATGAATTGGCCTGCAGGAATCCGGAAAAAAACCGGGCTGCAATATTTCCTGAATTTCCACGGGCTGAAAGTAAAAGCCTGTTAATTGTATTTTCAGTATCCTTATTAAGCTGCCTGAGCGGGGTCATGCTTATCATCAGATTGCGACCTGTATCCCCGTCGGCAACAGGAAAAACATTAATTTCATCCAGGATATCAGACCATGCAGCTACCCTTTCAACTCCTGATATAAACGCTTTCTTAAAATCATGTGTCATAAGCTAAAACCCTAACCCGGATAAACCGGAACCTAATTGAATATTGATTATTGAAGATTGAATATTTGTGGATGTCGCTTCGCTCTGTCATTTTTTTAAAATTGATCTGCCGGAGGCGGACCTTAAATAGTCAATCTTCAATCGATAATCTTCAATCATTTGGAGATGGTGAGAATATTTCAATCCAATTTTTTTGACACCAAATGCAAAAAAATAACTTTTAAGGTACTAATGCCTTTCTAATTTTTTCTGGAATTTCAAACATAATTTCCATTTCGGGATATTCCACGGCAACCTGTTCTCCTCTTCCTTTCGTACAAACCTTGCTACTACCAAGTTGCCTTATCTCAAAATCGATAACAATCTTTATTTGAGCTTCAATAACTGTCGCCTTACATGTAAAAGTATCGTTGTACTGCAGGGGAATGATATGCTTGGTAGATGTTTTTGTAAGCGGAAACAAATAATTAGTCTTTTTATAAAACTCATAAAGATCAATGCCCACACTACTGAACAGCCCGAATCTTGCAATATCAAAATATTTGAAATAATTACCATGCCAGACGATATGCATGGGGTCCAGATCGTGAAAAGGGACAGTCAGCTTCGCTTCATAACTTATTTGTTTATTATTATCCATAATTTAAAATAAAAAATCATCCGCGTAAATTCAATATTAAATTGAGATAGAATTCCTTTCATCCCTCGTAACCCGCAACCCGCAACCCGCAACCCGTAACCCGTAACCCGTAACCCGTAACCCGTAACCCGTAATTGGACATTTAAAACTTATTTTAAATAAAAATCAACAAATAATAATAAATTTAACAAAGTATTGCCTTTTTTTAAAAAAGGGTATAATTTATAAAGTTTATTTTGGAAGAAAATTATAATCTACATGCGAGGCAATAAATGAAAATCGAAGAAGTTCCCCAGGAACGCGGAGCGATATCTGGTAATTTTCATGAGGTCTGTTATGCGGTTGATGATGACGGTCATTACGTGTTAACGGCGAGCGCGGGATGGGAACCTAAAAACATAGCAAACAAGCAGGTGTGGGAAGTAATTGAGCAGGAGATAGCAAAAACGCTAAAGGAGATACATACCGGTAAAGTAAGCCCACTTGCCTTTCACATGGCGAAAAATCAGATGAATACAAGACTGATAGCCCAATACGCAGGTTATAGCCAGTGGCGGGTAAAAAGACACCTTAAGCCCGCTGTATTCAAACGTCTTAACCCGGCTGTCCTTGAGCGATATTCAGATATTTTTGGAATTACAGTAAAACAGCTTCAACAGTTTCCTGAAAAAATATAACAGCCTTGACGCTTTCTTAAAAAATCGAATTTACCACAGAAAACACTGAGCTCACAGAGATAACTAATAAATTAAACTGTTTTTTCTCTGAGTTCTCTGCGAGCTCAGTGGTGAAAAATAACTTTTTACGACGCCATCATATACAAGGATTTATAACTAAATGAAGATTAATTTTAAACATAGACATTCAGCTCACTGCGAAAGCGGCGTTTCTTCAAACCTGCTTTTTCATTATGGGATTGATATCAGCGAAGCCATGGCTTTCGGAATCGGAGGAGGCATTTTTTTTGGATATTTACCTTTTTTAAGGGTAAACAAGCTTCCAATAACAACGTTCCGTTGTGAAGTGGGGGGCATCTTTAAACGTCTGACCAAAAAATTTGGAGTTGATGTTTACTGGAAAAAATTTCGCAGCCAAAAAAAGGCCATGGATGCTTTGGATCGCTGTCTCGAAGAAGGTATTCCTGTGGCATGCAGGACAGGTGGATACTGGCTGCCCTATTTCCCTTCTGCGCTCAGGTTTCATTTTAACATGCACAACCTTGTTGTTTATGGTAAAGAGGGAGATGATTATTTAATCAGCGATCCTGTTTTCCAGGAACCCGTAACATGTCACCGAAAATACCTGTTGAAAGCGCGTTTTGCCAAAGGCGCCCTTGCACCTAAAGGGACTATGTATTATCTAACCAGTGTTCCTGAAAAAATAGATTTTGCTCCCGCAATCATTAAGGGTATAAAAGAAGCTTGTCATAGAATGCTGAAAACACCAGGGCCAATCATAGGCGTTAAGGGTATCCGTTTTCTTGCAAACCGGATCGAAAAATGGCCAAAAAAGTTAGGGAAACGTAAAGCAATCCTTCATCTTGTCCAGCTTATCCGCATGCAGGAAGAACTGGGCACAGGCGGAGGCGGATTTCGTTTTATGTATGCTGCTTTCCTGCAGGAAGCCGCCGGAATTTTAAAGGAAAATCGCTTGCTTGATCTGTCCACTAAAATGACATCAACAGGTGACAGGTGGCGGGAATTTGCGGTCATCGGTTCACGCAACTGCAAAAACCGGGCAACGGAGTCGGATTCATTCGAAGCAATGGCCGACATTTTGCGGGACTGCGCCAACAGGGAAACTGAGATATATCAGGAGTTGATGGCTGTTGTTCATTAGTTGTTGCTTAATATAAAATTTTGTGCTTTTTCCGTTAAAAAATAAAACCAATCACGAAAACACGAAATTGAGAAAACACGAAAATTTAATTTTATCTTTTTCGCGTTTTCGCCTGCCCCGTATGTCTGGCAGATCGTACTGGGGTACTTTCGTGCTTTCGTGATAAAAAATCTTTTTCTTTTCCGGTTTGACCGGGCTGGGTTAATAATATTTCACATGACAATTCAAGAAAATTTAAAAAAGTTAATTATTGAAACGTTGCACCTGGAAGACATTACTCCAGAGGAAATCGAGGATGACGAGCCGTTGTTCGGGGAAAAACTCGGCCTTGATTCCATTGACGCCGTTGAAATAGTATTTCAGGTCGAACATCACTTTGGTGTTGGAATTAAAGATATGAAAGAAGGACGTCCCGCCATGCAGTCCATTAACACTCTTGCTGCATTTATTGAGGCCCGCCTTTAAATATGAAACCTGTAGCACCCGTTGCCATAGCCGGAATCGGCTGTATCTGCTCCGCAGGACTGGTGCTAAAGGAGTGCATGGACTTTTTGTATAAAGGAAAGCGTAATCCCGCACCCCCGGTTAATTTTTCCACCAAACTGACTTTTCCGGTTTTTGAAGTCCTTGAGGATTTTTTTCAGTCCGGCTTATTTGAAGAAAAAAATATTCTTCGAACCTGCAAACTGGCATTAACGGCAACACTTGAAGCAATCAGCGATGCAGGATTCGATCGTAAAACACTCGAAACGAAGCGTGTAGGTGCCTGTATAGGAACTAATGTCGGGTGTTCAATGCATGACGAATCATTCTCTAATGATGGCAATGAGGACAACACCTCGTTCATTACCCCTGTTAACAGGTTTTTGTTCAGCAATCCTACCAGCTCTATAGCCTCGGAATTTAAAATTACAGGACCATTACAGACTGTAGTTAATGCATGCTCATCCGGTAGCGATGCATTGGGACTTGCTGCTTCATGGATTAGATCCGGAATATGTGATATTGTAATTACCGGCGGGGCGGATGAAATGTACCAGATTACTTATACAGGTTTTAAATCACTCCTTATTAATGACGATTCTCCGTGCAAACCCTTTGACGTAAACCGAAATGGCCTGAATCTGGGAGAAGGAGCAGCGGTTTTTATACTGGTATCGGAAAAAATCGGAAAGGAAATGAAAATAGACCCGCGTGCTTATATACTGGGTTACGGCTCAGCGACGGATGCGTTTCATCATACAAAAACCAGGCCGGACGGCAAAGGTCTTAAACTTGCCATTGAGGAAGCCATGGAGACCAGCGGCACAACTCCTTCGGATATTGCTTTTATAAATGCCCATGGAACAGCAACTCTTGATAATGACCTTGTGGAAAGCCGGGTTTTATATGAAATGTTTCCCGGAGTTCCTTTTTTTTCAACCAAAGGTTACACAGGGCATACTCTTGGTGCGGCAGGAGCTATTGAAGCGGCACTTACCATAACCTGTCTTGAGCAAGGCAGGGTACCCGCAAATGTCGGTTTTACTGACCCCGATCCTGAAATGCCACCGGCCTATCCGGTTCAACAAAACTCAACTATCACCGGCAATAAAGCTCTTTCAGAAACCCTTGCCTTTGGCGGCAATAATTCGGTTTTAATTCTGTCAACAGGAGAACATCAGCCTTGAAAATCTCAATAAAGGGCATTGGTGTTTTGGGTGGATTCGGTTGCGGCATAGGGGATCTTAATAAGGCTCTTATCACAGGGACAAGCTCTTCAAGTGCCATGGTCATAAAGACAACGGGTGGCGATATTGAAGTGCCGGCTTTTCTTGCAAATACAGACAGACTTAAATCTTTTGTCAATAAAAGGGACCTGCGGCGGATCGATCATTACATCCGCATGGCTCTTCTGGGATGTTTTCTGGCCCTTGAAGATGCCGATATGCTGCATTCAAATCGAGGCAAAATGGGAATTATCATTGCTACAGGCTACGGTTCGACCTGTAACACTTTCGAATTGCAACATTCTGTTATAACCGAAGCGGCGCCCTTTTGCTCTCCGATCCAGTTTTCAAACTCTGTTCATAATGCAGCAGCCACCTATATTTCAATTTTGCTTAAGGAAATGGGACCCAATTTATCAGTCAGCCATTATGATATGTCCATTGCATCTGCCTTTTTGAGTGCCTTCCAGTGGTTGCACCAAGAGCGTGTCGAATCGGTTCTGGTTGGCAGTGTTGACGAATATAGCAAAATACTAGGTTACTTCAGGCATTCCCTTTATAATACTGGCAATAAAAAGGAAGGCTTTGCCGGTAAAATAAACCCGGAATATGCAATTGTTGGTGAAGGCGCAAATTTCTTTGTTTTAGCCAGGGAAAATGAAGCCGCTTCTCCTTATGGTTTTATTGAAGATGTCAAGATGGGAAATTATAAGCGCAGAGGAATAGACCTGCCCGAAAATACCGCTTTCTTTTTAGGTGCGGACGGCTACAGCGAGTGCGACGATCAGTATGCAGATTATATTCCCAAAAAGGCGTTGGTTGCCTCTTATTCTCACCTGTATGGAGGTCTCCCGGTGGGCACTGGTTTTGATATTGCCATTGCCGCCTTAAGCAATAAATCCGGAATTGTCTTTAAATCCGGAGACTCCCTCATTTATAATTCGGACCGGTTGAATGTAATCCGGCACAACGAAGATCTTGGCTCAAGACGTATCTGCTGTTTAAAACTTGGTGCAGGCGGCAGCTACGGGTGGGTCAGCTTAAATCAGTAATTATCCGAGTCAAAAGGGCTCAACCTTGATCACGCCCCTGTAAGGGGTTCCATCGTAAATGCCACACGTTGCGGGTTACGAGTTGCGTGTTGCGAGTTGTTAATCGGAAATAGTCCCTTTTTATAAACCCGTACCCCGAAACACGTAACTCGTAACATGGACTAATCAATTCGGTATAGCCGTTTGTCTCTGATCTGGCCAATAAGACCAGGTTTTATTTGATAGAAATAAAAATGCCGCTAACTGAAACAACAGAAAAATACGACCAAAGTATTAAAGAAAAAGCTCTTGTTGTAAAGGGTCTGGTTAAAATATACAAAGGTTCATCCGACCCGGCTCTTTCAGGATTGGATATTTCTGTTAACTATGGTGAGATTTTTGGTCTTTTAGGACCGAACGGGGCCGGGAAAACCACGGCAATATCCATAATGAGTACTCTTTTACGACCAACCAGCGGACGTGTTATAATTTGTGGTATTGATGCCGTCAAACAGCCAAATCGAATTAAGAAATTAATAGGCCTCGTACCTCAGGACATTGCCCTTTATTCTAATTTAACGGTGAGGGAAAACCTGCTCTATTTTGGCCGAATCTGCGGGCTTAAAGGCCAACTATTGAAAGATCGGATTGCCGAATGTCTTGAAATGGTTGGACTGGAGAAAAAAGCTGACCAGCTCATATTTACATTTTCCGGTGGTATGAAGCGTCGCGCTAACCTGGCAGCAGGTATTCTGCACCAACCTCGCATCCTTTTCCTTGACGAACCGACTGTTGGAATCGACGCACAGTCCAGGAATATGATCCTTGAAAAACTCTCCCTGCTTAAAGAAACCGGTACAACCATGATTTACACAACCCACTATATGGACGAAGCCGAGCAGCTTTGTGGCTGTGTTGCCATTATTGATGAAGGACATATTATTGCTGAAGGGTCTCCGCAACAATTAATCAACAGGTCCCCGGGACATGCCGGTTTGAAAGATCTGTTTCTTGCTCTCACCGGAAAACGCCTGAGAGATTAAATATGTAACCGTTCCCGGGTTCAGAGGTTGCCCTCGTTCCCATGCTTCGGAACGTACATCCAGCGCTTAGGCGCCGGCATATGAGTGACAGATGGCCAGAGACCGATGCCGCATCAGAGAAAGGAGGGGCATCTTTTCCGATTCTTCCACACCGGCAGATGGCGTAGAGCGCCGGAATGAGTAGAAAGGCAACCCTGAACCTTTGAACGTTGAACCCGTGAACGGTTACTTAAATATCATGTATAAAACAGGTGCGACAATTATAAAGGAACTTTTGCTGGTGTTGCGAGACAGAGCCGGTATGCTTGTGCTCTTTCTTATGCCCGCTCTTCTTGTGCTTGTAATTACCCTGGTCCAGGAAAATCTCATGAAAACAATGGGGGAAACAAGCACCAGGATCCTGCTTGTAGATAAGGAACAGCAGTCAATTGGGCAGACTGTTGAAAAAAGGCTGCTTGAATCCGGCCTGGTTGAAATCGTAAAAAAGATAGACGGAAGAAAAGTTGATGAAAAAGAAGCTGTAGAGGCGGTTATAGATGGTGATTTTCAGCTTTGCATTATCATCCCTAAAGGAATTACAAAATCTGTTAAGGCAAAGGCCCGGCAGGTTGTAATGAAGTCGCTTTCCATGGACGGCACATCAACAGAAAAGGAAATACAAAGGCACGACATCGCAGTCTATTTCGACCCCACCGTGCTGGGGGGCTTTCGATCCGCTATTTTAAATTCTCTCAAGCTGGTAATCGTCGGCATAGAAATAGATGAGAAAATGAAGGTCCTGGCCGAGCTTTTACCTGAACATATTAATATGACTATCCGAAAAGAGATGGGCTCTTTTGTGCCCGACAATCTTATTAAAGATATTCCCGGGATACAACTTGACTTTAACAGCGACCCCCTGCTTAAAGTAATGGAAAATCAGGCTTCGGCCGATTCTTTTGATAAAACACCTACCTCTGTACAGCAAAACGTTCCTGCATGGGCACTGTTCGGGATATTTTTCATCGTTGTTCCAATGGCGGGAGGGTTAATAAAAGAAAGGCACGACCAGACATTATTACGACTTCTAACCATGCCGGTTTCATACATAACCCTGATTACAGGTAAGGTCGTTGCATATGTTTTTGTCTGCCTGATCCAGTTTACCCTTATTCTGCTCATCGGAAAATTCCTCCTTCCCCCGTTAGGATCTCCCATGCTGGAGATGGGTTCTGACCCCATTGCAGTCATTATCATTGCGATAAGTGCCATACTGGCTGCAACAGGTTATGGAATTTTACTCGGAACGGTTGCCAGGACCTATGAGCAGGCATCAATGTTCGGCCCTATATCTATTGTTATTGCCGCGGCTTTAGGGGGGATCATGGTCCCCGTGTATGCAATGCCGAAAATAATGCAGGAAATCAGCGTTCTTTCTCCTCTGGCATGGGGGCTTGATGCATTTTTAGATATTTTTGTCCGGGGGGGTAATATAACAACTGTTCTACGGGAAGTATTTCTGCTGATCTCCTTTTTTATTATTACAATGCTGATCTCATGGGTTTATTTTTTTCGCCGAACTCGAAATGGCTTTTGATTCAGCACAGAAGGTCTCATCTTGCAAATCTCCTTTGGCCGGCCCTCAGCACAAGAAGCATAACCATGGATGCCGACATTAGAAAGCATACTCCCATAAAAATAAATACCGCCTCAAGACCCAATCGATCGGCAATATATCCGGATACGGCAGCAGCAGTGGACCCGATACCAAAGGTAAGAAAAAATAAGATACCGTACCCTAATCCCTGCCTGTGTGGAGGCAGGTAACGGGAAACCAGTAAATTCTGGATAGGCTGTGTCGAAAAATAGAAGAAAGCATAAATAACAGTTATGACCACCAGCAATGCATTGGTACTGACTGCCATAATAAATACACAGATCATACCGATAACGACAGCTCCAAGATAGAGTTTTTCAGCACTAAACCTGTCCACCAGGCGACCGGCAAAATACTGGCCTAGTGCACCGGATGCAAGCGCTATGGTAGTTATTGTACCGCCAAGAGTTACGCTGTTAAGGTTCATGAAAGATAATTCCACCCGTGTTCCCATGTAGGTGGGTAAAAAGGTCATTATCCCCTTATAGGTCATACCCAGTGCTGTTGCCGACAGGAAAAAGATACAGATTGTAACAAGAGCCTTTCTATCAAGTCTTACAAACTGAATCTTTTTATCCGATTCGCCAATTGGTTTGGCATGATGCTCGGCAACACTCAGAGAATAAACACCTAAGAAAATTCCGATTATTCCATAAAGAACATGGGGTGTACGCCACCCGAAAATCGTACCGATCCAGGCAGATAACAGCGGCACACCGGCGACGCCCAGACTGCCGGCAATGCCATGAACACCAAAGGCACGGCCTTTATTGGTCATAGTCAGGGAAATCAGCGTGTTCGCTGCAGGATGGTAAGTGCTGCAGCACAGGCCGATGAATCCCATAATAATGCCGTAAGTCCATAGCGTCTGGATGGGCCAAACCAGGATAGCGAATAAACCTGCGCCAAAAAGATACATCGATATCAAGCGACGTGGCCCCAGTCTATCGGCTATAATACCTGCAGGAAGAGAACCCAACCCGAAGGCATATGAAAATACCGTCACAACCAGACCGAGATGAAAGTAGTCTGTGTTAAACTGGGTTATCATCAGGGGAATCAGCGGGGGTAATACTCCTTCAAACAAATGGACCAGGCTGTGGGATCCTATGGTCAGCCCCATTATTTTTTTTTCTTTTTTAGTCAGCACAATTTTAAAACTTTTATTAATGATTTAGCGCTTCGAAAATTTGGATGTTTTCGTTTAGATATTGCCAATTCGAAAAAACAATATTTGAATATCGAATATCGAACAAGGAATTTCGAATGATGAAGTGTGGAATCGCTACGCTCTTTCTTTTTATATTATTAAAATGATAGAATACCTTACTTCGACATTCATTATTCCTTGTTCGATATTCTGCGGTTGAAAATAAATCCGTAAGTTTGAATTCGTTTTTAAAAAGCTCAAGTATTACAACTTTTGTTATTAATTTAGCTTATTGAAAACTATGCCCAAATGAGTCCGGCACTCACGACATCCTGAGTGCCGGACGGCTTTTCAAAATACAAATCCGTTACTATTCCTCGCTTACCTTTACCGATACCATCGAGTCTCCCTGTTTGATTTTATCCACTATATCCTGCCCCTCAACGACCTTGCCGAACACTGTATGGTTGCCGTTTAAATGCTGCTGCGGTGAATGCGTGATGAAAAACTGGCTTCCATTCGTGTTCGGTCCGGAGTTCGCCATCGAGATTACGCCTGTGTCATGCACCAGCGGATTCCCATCTACTTCATCCTCAAACTTGTAGCCAGGCCCCCCTGTGCCCGTACCCGTGGGGTCTCCTCCTTGAATCATAAAATCGTTTATCACCCGATGGAATGTTACTCCATCATAAAAACCCTGTTTGGTCAGAAAGACAAAGTTGTTGACCGTTTTAGGCGCATGCTCTGAATAGAGTTCCAACTCAATGTCACCCCTGCTTGTTTCAATCTTTACTCGATAGGTTTTTTTCGGATCAATTTGCATTTCGGGTGGGCTGTCCCACTGCTTTTTAGTCATAGGTTACTCCTTATTGTTAGATTTATCTTTTCTCCCATTTTTTTTTAAATCACCACCCGTAGAACGGGTGGTTTGATGAAGATCCATTGATGGGGTAGTCGTCAGGTTAAGAATTAGTTTGTTTTTTAATTGACAATTCGCAATTAACTATTCACAATTTACAATTTGATTTTAACAAATACATTTTTAAAGACAAATAATTGTCAATTGTGAATTGAAAATTGGTAATTGTTAATGCTAATAACTCATTTTCCTCTTAACCTGACAGCCATGCCATCAAATTAGGGTCGCTCGGGCGTAGCCCGAGGTTTAATTAAAAGCAATTAAGCCAAAAATTTTCCCTGCCATGAGTCCCTCTTTTCCAATGTTTCTTTTATAAGGGAAAGGGTTTGAGCCTTTTTAATAGACCACTGAGGGGCAATGAGTTCTTCAGGGTGAGGATCTCCGGTAAGACGCTGAATTACCATATCTTTTGGA
>JAUWMJ010000189.1 GCA_030613225.1 Desulfobacterales bacterium | reverse complement strand
CATGTGCCTGCAAAGATATTAAGTGTGCCTGCTGTTCCCTATACTTTAAACATGAAAAAGGTGGAGCTGGCGGTTAAGAAAGTCGTGGAAAACAAACCGGTGCTCAATAAAGACGCTCTGAGCAATCCTGAAGCGTTAGATCATTATGCTGATATAAAAGAGCTGCAGGAAGATTGATGGCGCCGTATAAAGTCATTTTATTACCACTGAGCCCACAGAGAACACAGAGAATATTAAATTAATTTATATAGTTTCCTCCGTGGCCTCAGTGTTCTCCGTGGTAAATTCTACTTTTTACGAAAACATCAAGATTAATTTGAAATGATAATGGAGATCTAAATGACGGACAACTTTCAAATCTTTCCTGTTGGATTTATCAGGAAAAAAGATGATACGGTTTTAATTGAAATTGATGAAAAGTATAATGATGCTCTTTTGGGGCTGGAACAGTTTTCCCATATAAACGTGCTGTACTGGTTTCACGAAAACGACAATCCTGGAAGTAGAAACACTTTACAGGTTAATCCTTGTGGAAATAAAAAAAATCCTTTGACAGGGGTGTTTGCCACACATTCCCCGCACAGACCTAATCTTATTGCCCTGTCTTTATGTAAAATTTTATCTATTGATGGAACCATCATCAAAATAGACAAAATTGATGCCTTTGACGGTTCTCCTGTTATTGATATAAAATGCTTTTTCCCTACAAGACTTTCAATACCGGATGTTCGAGTTCCGGACTGGGAGAGAAAACAGGACTAAAGAATGCTCACAGATCTTTCCGGCCAGATTGAAAGAATCACTTACAACAACGAAGAAAACGGTTTTACCATTGCCAGGGTCAAGGTTTATGGTCAACGGGATCTTGTGACTATAGTCGGAAACCTCATGGCCCCGACCCCCGGTGAAATCCTTAAAATGCGCGGTGAGTGGGCTAATCATCCTAAATTCGGCGAACAGTTCAAAGTAGTTGAATACGAAACTAAAATTCCGGCAACTGTTTACGGAATTCAAAAATACCTTGGCTCAGGACTTATCAAAGGGCTTGGTCCTGTCATGGCAAAACGAATTGTTAAAAAATTCGGAAAAGAAACGCTGGATGTTATCGAAAATGAAATTAATGAGCTTGCTAATGTAGAAGGTATAGGAAAAAAGCGAATCGCTATGATCAAAATTGCCTGGGATGAGCAGAAAGAAATCCGGGACGTCATGATCTTTCTGCAGGCCCACGGCGTCAGCTCAGGATATGCCACGAAGATATTCAAAGAGTATGGAAACAGATCCGTCGCAGTGGTAAAGGGAAATCCTTTCCGCCTGGCAACGGATATTTTCGGTATCGGGTTTGTCACAGCCGACAGTATTGCTGAAAAACTGGGGTTTCCTAAAGATTCCGGGCAGAGGATTGAAGCCGGTATTCTGTATGTACTCCACAAACTTTCAGACGAAGGACATGTTTATTATCCCTATGAAGAACTTATTTTTAAAAGCCGTGAAATTTTAGGCGTTGAGAGGGAAATCGTTGTAACGGCTCTTGGAATTTTGGCTGTTGACAAAAAAATAGTTTTTGAAGATTTGAACAATAGCATTGAAGCATTTAAGGAAAACAACAAGGCAGTCTATCTGGCCAAGTTTCACCTCTGCGAGTCCGACATTTCAAACAGGTTGAAGGCTCTGGCTTTATCGCCTAAATCGATTCGCAATATAGATACGGATAAAGCAATTAATTGGGTGCAAAAACATCTTTCGATCACTCTTGCAAAAAGCCAGGTTTCGGCTGTACGCTCTTCTCTTAAGAAAAAGGTTATGGTAATCACCGGCGGGCCGGGTACTGGAAAAACCACAATTATCAATGCGATCTTAAAGATCTTTTCCAGACTCGGGGTAAGAATAATGCTGGCTGCGCCAACGGGCAGAGCAGCAAAACGGATGAGCGAAACTACCGGTTTTGAAGCCCGGACCATTCACAGGCTGCTGGAGTTTTCCTTTGCAAAGGGAGGATTTCAGAAAAATGAGAAAAGGCCGCTTAGTTGTGATCTGCTTGTTGTAGATGAAGCCTCCATGATCGATACGATTTTAATGTATCATCTTTTAAAGGCGGTTCCTCCCGGTGCCACATTAATTCTTGTCGGCGATGTGAACCAGCTTCCTTCCGTCGGGGCGGGAAATATTCTTAAAGACATTATAGAATCGAATGCCGTGCCTGTGGCCCGGCTAAATGAAATCTTTCGCCAGGCCAAAGAGAGCCGGATTATTGTTAATGCCCACAAGATAAACCAGGGCGTTATTCCGTCCTTTGAAATTTCTCATTTGCACGGTCAGGATAATGATTTTTATTTCATCCAACAGGAAGATCCGGTCAGGGTTCTTGAAATTATCCTTGAACTTGTAAAGGTTCGGATCCCGCAACGTTTTGGTTTTGATCCTGTGGATGATATTCAGGTATTAACTCCCATGCACAAGGGTGTGGCAGGAGCGGGCAACCTTAATAAAGAGCTGCAGAAAATGCTCAACCCTGGCCCGGAGGGCATCATACGCGGGGACCGAAATTATCGGGTCAGCGATAAGGTGATGCAGGTTAGAAATAATTACGACAAGGATGTCTTTAACGGAGACATCGGAAGAATTACACAGATCTATCCTGAAAATCATCAGCTTGCTATCTCATTCGATGGCAGAGAAGTAACCTTTGACTTTTCCGACCTGGATGAAATAGTTTTGGCTTATGCGGTTTCGGTGCACAAATCCCAGGGCAGCGAATTTCCGGCAGTGGTTATCCCTGTCCTCACCCAGCACTATATCCTTTTGCAGCGAAATCTGATTTACACTGCCGTCACCCGGGGTCAGAAGCTTGTTGTAATGGTCGGCACCCGCAAAGCGCTGGCTATCGGAGTGAAGAATGACAAAACTAAAAAGCGTTTTACATATCTATCTTATCGACTGGGGCATCGACTATCCTAAATTCAAAGAAACCTTTATTCTTTAAATCCGTAATGAAAGATTTCGTACTTTGTTTCTCCTCCAAGAAGAGAATCTATCTTATCCTGAATTTCCTTCTTGTCCTCGCTTTTAAGCCATTCTTTCCAGTCCTGAGAAGACTGCCACGTACTGATGACCATGAATTCTTCCGGGTTTTCAAGATTCCTTAATGTTTCACCGGAAATATAGCCTTCATGATTAGTAGCCAGGCTTCTCATTTGCCTGACAAGGGGTATAAGTTCCCTTGCCTTGTCTTCAGGTACATGTCTTCTTATAAGAATTTTTACAGCCATCACGCCCTCCTTTTATAATTCCTTAAAGATTTTTTCATCTGTTCCGGCCAGGCCTGTCCGGATTTGTATGTAATTTGATAAAACGATTACATAAATGTGGGAAGATGGTCAAGAAAAAAAACTTTGAATTAAAAACTTGAGCTTGACGACATGCCTTTATGATAATAAGTTAAGATTGATGAATTCGTAAAAAGTCGAATTCATCAGGTTTTAGGTGTTAAGTTTTATGTTTTAGGTTAATGATATTGTCTGTTTTAAAAGAGACTTAAAACTTAAATCCTAAAACTTAAAACGTTTCGTAAAAAGTCCGATTTAGACGGTTTCGCAAAAATTATTCATTTAAGGCTCTTGATATATGGAAAATAAAAAAACTTCCGCTTCATCGGCATCTGCTGGAAAAAGTCGAATTATTTATCTGATCGCTCCTCGAACACCTGATAATTTCTGGTCCATGAAAAGCACTGTAAAAGCTTTGAGAACTAAAAGCTTAATGCCTAACTCGTCACTTGCAACATTGGTTGCATTAACACCTGAAGATATCAATGTTGAATATAAATACTGTGATGAAAATGTTTCCAAAATCGATTTGGACATGCCCTGTGATCTTGTTGCAATTACCGGGTACACCCTTCATTCCGGGCGAATCGGCGAAATATCAAAAGCTTTTAGAGATCGAAACATTCCCGTAGCCTTAGGCGGAGCATTTGCAACCCTTAACCGTGAAGAAGCCGCAGGACTGGCGGATTACCTTTTTGTTGGAGAAGCTGAATATACATGGCCGAAATTTCTTTCAGAATGGCAAAATGGATCAGCAGGTTCCGTATATGAACAAAAAAAATATATTGACATGAAAGACAGCCCGCCTCCGGTGTGGTCATTTATTAATGGAAAAGAATATGTGTATTTTACAGTTCAAACAAGTCGAGGCTGTCCAAACAACTGTGATTTTTGTGATGTTATACTTCTGGTTGGCAGAAAATACAGAATAAAATCTGTTAAACAGGTAATGACTGAAATAAAAAATGCCCATGCAAAAGGTGCTGAAACAATATTTTTTTCAGATGACAATTTTTTTGTGAATAAAAAGTTTACAAAGGAATTATTAACGGAAATTATAAAATGGAATACTGCGCAAAAAGCTCCTGTATCTTTCAGCACACAGGCAACTATAAAAATCGGTGATGATGAAGAAATTTTAAAGCTACTTGCAGATGCCCGTTTTTCCGCAATTTTTTTCGGTGTCGAAAGCATTAGAAAGGAATGTTTGGATGAAATTAATAAAGGGCATATCTTCCGCTACAATCCAAAGGAAGCGGTAATGAAGATATCCAGTTACGGCATCCTTCCTTTTATTGGGCTGATTGTAGGTTTTGACCATGATGACAAATCAACATTTAATGAACTTGAACAGTTCCTGAATGAAACGGGTAGTCCCCTTGCGTCAATAAGCATTTTAAATGCTCCGAAAAATACCACCCTGTATGACAGAATGAAAAAACAAAATCGCTTAAACGAAGACTTTAACGGAGTATGGCATTATTCAACAAATATTATACCTTTAAATTTAACAATCGAAGAGCTGATTGAAAATCACCAAAATCTTTTTAAAAATTTATATGAACCGGAAAATTTTGAAGCAAGAGCTTTAGCCTGGCTGGCGAATATTAAATACTTTTCCCCTCTTTACAAAAATTCAAAGATGAGCTTTTCAAAATTTATAAAACTTTTCTATATTATCGGATTTTACCTGTTACATGAGCCATGGCCTGTAAAATTAATGCTGTTTCGTATTTTGGTAAAAACATGGAAAATTAACCCGAATTTAATTAAAAAAGCAGTAACAATTATGTCTCAATACTGCCATTATTATGATTTTGCTAACAGGTCGTCGTAAAGCAGGATTTTCATTTAACCAGCTTCTTTCCCAAAAGCACGTTTGGCAAGGTCTCTTCTTCTGGGAGCAAATGTATTGGCCTCCTTTTCTTTTCTAACCACATTCTGAAGCAGTTTAAACATCTTGATGCTTTGGGGTTCGTCCTTATAAAATGTATCCCAGGCATATATAAATAATTCCTGAAGCCTTTCCGGGGTCATATGCTTAGGATAATATACTACTCTGTCAGCAGAGTATTCATCCCAGTCATAAGAAAAAATCCTCTTTTGTTTATTAAGATCATCCCAGGCTTTTGTATGCGGGAAAGGCGCCAAAACGGTAAACTCCGCAAGATCCAGTTCGATTTCCAGGAGAAAATCTATAAGCCTTTTAATATAGTCTTCCGTGTGAGTGTCCAGGCCAAGAAGAATAGTACCTTCAACTCCGATTCCATGGTCATGGTATCGTTTTATCCTGTCTTTTATCAAATCTGATGTGTCAAAAACAGCCTGATAGACGTACCAGGCGCCTGCCTGCGCTGCCAGATCCAGAACTTCCGGCTTATCTTCAATGGGGTGACTGCACCAGTTTTTCTTGAGTGGAATCATTTCACGAAAAAGATCCATTTCCCACTTTGTATCCTGCGCCAGGGAATTATCGACCAGAAACAACCGGTTGTTATCTATACTTTCCATCTCTTCTATGGCCTTATCAATGGGACGAGGCCTGAATTTTCTTCCGCCAAGGTAGGCAACAGCGCATGGATAGCAGTTAAAACGGCACCCTCTGGATGCGTGCACCAGATCAACCATCTGGACGCCCTTGTAGTTATACAGGTCCCTATTTAAAATGTCTCTTCTGGCCGTACCTACAATTTCAATGGGAGGCCTGTCGTCTAAATAGTTATACATTTTTTGAAGTTTATTCTTTTTAAAGTCGGAAAAGACATTCTCCATTCTTCCTTCAGCTTCACCCAGAAATACGGAATCCGCATGTTCCATGGTTTCTTCAAAATGCAGCATAGTAGAAATCCCGCCGAACATTACTTTAATACCCCTTTTTCTGTAAATATCCGCAATTTCCCATCCTCTTTTCACCTGAATGGTAAGCATCATGGATATACCTACAAAATCTACAGGATCATCAAAATTAATTTCTTCCAGGTTTTCATCGACAAATTCCACGTCCACATAATCCGGCAAAGCTGCGGCAAAAACCACAGGCCCGTGAGGTGGAAGGTGAAACTCGGTTTGTCTTTCAAGTTTTGCCCATTTTGGATAAATCA
>JAUWMJ010000286.1 GCA_030613225.1 Desulfobacterales bacterium | reverse complement strand
CAAAGGCTTTAACCGGGCAACAATGGACGATATTGCAAATGAGGCGGAACTTAGCCCGGGCACATTATATCTTTATTTCAAGAATAAAGAAGAGTTATATGCTTCTCTTTCAATCAGAATACTCCAGTACCTTCAAATAAGAGTTGACCAGATAGTTAAAGATGAAAAAATTCAGCCGGAGCAAAAGTTAGATGCCCTGATAGAGGCAATGTTCGATGTCTATAAGTTCGACCCTCTGGTTATTATTAATATGTTTCATCTTCAGTCGAGTGAAACGTTAAGAAATCTTTCGCCTGAAGTTCTGAATGATATAACGGATTTGTCTCGCAAGGCAATTGGCGGTATTTCGAAGATATTTGAAGAAGGAACAAAAAAGGGCGTTTTTATTGAATGCCATCGTGTAGCACTCTCCGATACGTTCTGGGCATTTTTTTCCGGCATTATACTATGGTCAACAAGTAAAAAAATCATTAATAAAGATAAAGATTACCTTAAAAATACACTTCAACTTGGATTTGATATTTTTCGTAAAGGATTAAAGGCTAAAACCTGATCGCCATCCAGCGCTTATTCAAAGCAGTATCTTTTGTGAATAAAAATTGTGAGAAAAAAGCCAGACTTTCATCCTGATAAGTTGCTCATCATTTCCAGTGGCCATTTTATTCATGACGTCTTTTCCAGCTTCCTTGCAGTATTTCTGCCCCTTCTCATCAATAAATTTAAACTCTCCATGTTTTTAGCCGGTTCGTTAACAGTTTTCATTCGCCTTCCCTCAATTTTTAATCCGCTGATCGGAATACTATCAGACCGCATGGATCTGCGATACCTGGCTATCTTAGCCCCCGCTTTAACGGCAATTGCAATGAGTCTGTTAGGTGTTGCTCCGAGCTATTTCGCCCTGTGCTGTTTATTATTCATTGCCGGTATTAGTGCGGCAGTCTTTCATGTTTTGGGGCCGGTTATGAGCGCACGAATGTCCGGAAAATATATAGGCACCGGTATGAGTTATTGGATGACTGCGGGTGAACTGGCCAGGACTGTAGGACCGCTTTTTGCTGTATGGGCAATCTCTTTCTGGGGATTTGATAAAAGCTATCCGGTAATGATTATTGGAATCTTTGCCTCTATCCTTCTCCTTATATACCTGAAAGATACAGCCCCTGCTTTAGGCAAAGTATCCAATGTAAATCCAGCAGGAGCATTTAGACATCTGATTCATGTAATGGTACCACTGACGGGAATAATGATCTCCCGCGCCTTTATGGTTGCAACACTTATTGCATTTCTTCCGACATACATGGTTAATTCAGGACAAAGTCTCTGGTTTGGAGGAATAACTCTTGCCTTGCTTGAATTTTCTGGAGCTGCCGGAACCTTTTTGGGTGGAACGCTCAGTGACCGGGTAGGCCGTCAAACAATTTTGCTGACAGCTATGCCGTCATCTTGTCTTCTCATGCTTGCTTTTTTATACGCCCCTGATTGGATGCTGTTTCCCACCGTCATTTTTCTGGGATTTTCTCTCTTTTCCGTTTCGCCGGTAAATCTTGCTATTGTTCAGGATAATTCCAGAGGTCACAGGGGTACTGCAAATGGATTGTATATGGGCATAAGTTTTTTGACGACTGCTGCAGTGACAGTTTTCGTTGGTTGGCTGGCAGATCTGTTTGGCCTGAAAGCTGCATTCACAACAAGCGCTTTACTCGGTTTAGCCGGAATACCAATAATTTTTTTCCTCCCCAAATCCTCAAAAACAACTTTCAAAAAAAATGCGGCTTAAAAGCTCTATTTTACTTTCGCCCTTAAAAAATGCATTTCGCACTCCTTTGAGATGCTGACCGTGAGCAGTGCTTATGCCTATATTTTCAAGAAGATGTAGCGAAACCATGAACTTGAATCCCGATTTATCGGGAAACATTTTTCAAAGGCCTTGTAGTTTTAAGTAATTACGAAAAAAGCCTAGTTATTTCATCAACTTCAAAACAGGGCCAGTTGGCAGGAATATTATTGTTAAAAGCTTCGATGCCCTGTCCTTTTTCCATTACTTTGCCGATACATGTTACATCTATATCGGCCTTTTGAATTTGTACCAATAAGTCTTCGTAACTTTCCTTCACACAGCAAATTAAAAGGCTACCGGAACCGATAAGGCCCAGCGGATCAATATTAAGGAGCCGGCAAATCTTTTTCGTCTGTGGAAAGACAGGAACTTTGTCCATATCAACCCTGATCCTGTGTCCACCTGCAATAGAAAGCTCATCGAGCGCTGTAGCCAGCCCGCCTTCAGTCACATCATGCATGGCGGTAACTCCGCCTGAATCCGCTGAAATTCCGGCTTCCTCCAGAATACTGATACTGGAAAGGAACTGTCTGTAATCCTCAATTTCAGCTTCTGTCACCTCCAGGTCCTTCAGCCTGTCCTTAAATTCCCTGGCAATAATTGCAGTCCCTTCTACGGCAACCCTTTTTGTAAGTAAAATTCTGTCTCCTGGCTTCATGTTTTTTTTGTCGATTAAATCACGTTTAACAACAGTCCCTACTATCATCCCTGTAACTACGGGTCTTGTAACCGCATCGGTAATTTCAGTATGACCTCCGCATAAAGTTATGCCGTATTTTTGACATACTGCTGAAAGTTCATGCATCACATTGTAAATCGAAGATGCTGTGACCCCGCATGGAAACAGAAAAGTAGTCAGCAGCCACCTGGGTGTAGCCCCTGATGTTGCAATATCATTGGCATTTATTATTACAACGTAATGACCTATCGAATCAGTCACAAAAGTAATGGGATCTGATTTTAAAACCAGTATCTCTTCATTTTTCACATCCACAGCCGATATATCTTCACCTATACCCGGCTTTATCAGTACCGATTGATCATCAAAAGGAAGATGTGACAGAAACCTCTCAAGAAGATCGTTTGGAAATTTGCCTGCAGGAAGCGGCAATCGAAAACGGATAATTTTCTTAAGTTCACCCAGTTGGGAAATTGTATAGTCACTATCCGGATCCGAAAAATCGTGTTCAAGTCCGTTGTTCAGAAAAACTGTGATCGACCCCGCATTCTTTCCGGCTTGTATGTCAAAAAGAAAATCTCCGACTACAACCATTTCTTTTACATCCACTTTCAACTTTTTAGCAGCCAGAATAACTCCATCAGTATCGGGTTTTGGCTCAACTGAATCGTCCCTTGTAATAATCACGTCAAAATCAGAAAATTTGATTTTTTTAAAATTATGAAAAGATCTCTTGATAGATTCGAGACTGTTGCGGCTTATGATCCCTGTCCTTATGCCATTTGAACGCAAATATAAGAGCAACTCTTCTGCGCCATTGTTGGGTTCTGAACAGTCTGCCGCTTCGTTTTCAAAGTTTTCAAGTGTGGATATTGCTTTTTCCTTCTGAACATGATCGTCAAGGGTTTCAATAAATTCAAGGATGAAGCTTTCAGCAGGACAACCGATGGCCCTTTTTATAAGATTAAAATCGATAGAACCCGGTTTTGTCAGAGTCCCGTCAAAATCAAAAAGCACAGCTTTCACACAAAAAGGCTTATTCATCATTTCCATATCGTAAAAATTACTGTTAAAATGAATATAAAAGGACTTTGACAACTTGCTGGATTCTATTTATTTTAATATGGAGAACCTGGTCATTTGGGACTGGATTCTTTGTTTCTGATTGACCTTGTCATTATAAATACCATATACTGTACAAAGGGTATTTAAGACTACAACATATTGTATCCCTTAATTGAGCGAAAAAAGCTCAAATGTCTGTTGCTCATAGTCCGTCGTTATATAAAGAATGTTTCATTTATTTACACTTTTATCATAAGTTAGATCTCGGTAAATGGTTAAGTAGTTGAGTTGTTAAGTTGTTGTTATAATGATCATATCCATTATTTGCATGAAAATTGGACATTCGGTGTTTGAAAAGTTATAACATCTGGAAATAATAGTAATTATTTTCCTACTCAACCACTTAATCACTCAACTACTCAACGAGGTCTGTAAGTGAAATATAATCTTTGTTATCAGCAACTGATCAACCTACAACAAACAACATTAAACGGACAACCCTAATCGAGTTTTGACTCCATCAGGGTGATATTCTTTTAAACATAAATAAAGTTGATGATCTCGTAAAAAGTCGTATTTACCACAGAGGGCGCGGAGCTCACAGAGAAAACTAGTTAATAAAACAAATTATTCTCTGTGTTCTCTGCGAACTCAGTGGTGAAAAATGACTTTTTGCGAAGCCGTCAAAATTGAAACATAATTGAAAACTGTAAAAAAATCCAGAATAATATCCTTAATGCCTTCGTTCATTCTTGAAGGTATGGATAGATTGATGAATACAATATATGGTACTGACTGACAGCATGGTGTACGGTATATTGTATTCAATCACGAGGCAGTTTCAAAACAAATCTATTTATTAGCTCCGACAGCACCCTGGACATTACTCATAATGAAGATTTTGCTTATTTATCCATATTTTCTTGAAGACAGAATTCATGAAGACGATATAGCTGTTGTTCCACAGGGTTTATTTTATGTTGGGGCAGTCCTGAGAGAGAATGGTTACGACGTTGAGATTTTAAACTGGCATAATATTAATAAAACGCCTGAAAAAATAATTGATATCCTTTCTGAAAAAAAACCGGATATAATCGGCTTTTCCTTCCTCCATGCCAAAAGCTGCGGCCGACTAGAAATTTCTCGAAAAGCCAGGCAGGTTGACCGAAACGGTAAAATTTAATTTGGGGGAAGAGGAGCAACTTTTTTATGGAAGCATTTTTAAACCCATTTTC
>JAUWMJ010000284.1 GCA_030613225.1 Desulfobacterales bacterium | reverse complement strand
CGGATCTGTTTTTAAAAATCTACTCCGGAATATTCGGCCACTTAGTGAGTTTGCCCTGATAATTTTTAAGAGTGTATTCCTGATCTGTTTTATCCATGATGTAGTAATCCGGTATAAGCGGGATTTTGCCTATATTTGTTGCAACCACATACATGGGTTGGGCAAGGCCGGTTGTATGGCCGCGAATTGCATCCCTGATAAGCTCTGCTCCTTTTTCAACAGGAGTACGGAAGTGGTCCATGCCTGGTGCCGGTTCACAATAAAACACATAATACGGCCTGATACGAACCGTCAGGAGTTTTTGATGCAGCAATCTAAAGGCTTCAACGTTATCATTAATCCCTTTTAATAAAACAGCCTGATTCCCCACATTGACACCGCATTTTAATAAATCAAAAACAGCTTTGCCCGTTTTTTCCGTAATCTCCTTGGCGTGGTTGCACTGCGTGTTTATCCATATGGGGATCTTGTGATAAGGACTCAGTATTTTTTGCAGACCTTCTGTTATTCGTTGGGGCAGGACAATGGGGGTTCGCGTTCCAAAACGGATCATTTCAAGATGATCGATTTCACGCAACTTTCGGATGATATATTCAATTTTATCATCTGAAAGTATAAAAGGGTCTCCCCCTGTAACCAGAACATCCCGAATCTCTTCATGTTCCCGTATCCATTCAATACCTTCGTCAACGTCCATCCGAAGTTTAAGGTCACGGTCAACAACCAGTTCTTTACGAAAGCAGTGACGGCAGTAATTTGCACAGACATCAGTTACCGTAAATGCGATCCGGTCGTGATACTGCCTGGCAATACTGTCCGGCCTGACTTCATCGGTGTCACGGTTTTCTTTCCAGATCAGATAGTTGGGAATTCCAAAACGGTTCTCTTTCTCTTTCAAAGACGGAACCACCTGCATGCGGATAGGGCAGTTGGGATCATCTTTATCCATGAGAGAGACAAAATAAGGTGTTGTGCCCCATTTTGTATTAAGAGTTGTAATCGCCTCTTCTTCTTCTTTTGTAACATTGATATAGGATTTCAATTTTTCAAGCGTATTAACGCTGTTTTGCAGTTGTTCTACCCATTCTTCCATGAAGTTGCCTCCTTGATAGTTCTTAAAATTGCATTTCGTTCTTTTTACGGCAAAAAAATAAAACCAATCACGAAAACACGAAAGAGGGAAAGCACGAAATAAAAATTTTTCGTGTTTTTTTATTTTCGTGTTTTCGTGATAATAAGCTTTTCAATTTCTCTATAAATCGAGATTCCCGCTTCGCTCGAACCGGTTTATCCGGACTATATACTCAAATACTTCTCGTGCTCCTTAGGCGTAACATGTACCCTGTGGTCTTCCCAGTCTTTTGTTTTAAGGGTCATGTAATTGTCATAAATTCTCTCGCCCAGAATCCGTTTTAAAAATGTGCTTTTTTCCGCTTCAACCAGGGCTTCGTACATGCTCTTGGGCAAAAAGCGTTTATCCCATACACGGATATTGTATTTTTTTTTATATGTGCTTCCAACATCAGGCCGGCCGCAGTCGATTTTATTTTTTATTCCTTCTATCCCCATTGCTATCAGGGTTGCGATCTGAAGATACATATTACCTGCCGGATCAGGACTTCTTAATTCTATTCTCATGCCGGCAGGTGTTTGCGAATACGGCACTCTCACCATAGAACTTCTGTTCCTGAATCCCCAGCCCCTTATAATAGGCGCTTCTTTCTCTAAGACATACGCTTTATAAGAATTAAAGGTTGAAGCCATAATGATGGAAGTTTCCCTGGCATATTTAAGGATACCGCCGATAAACTGCCTGGCAAGTTCACTGAAGTTATTATCAGCATCTTTATCATAAAACAGGTTGTTACCATCAAGATCCTGCATGGAAAGATGAATATGAAAGGCGCTCCTGTTAAAACCGTCAAAAGGTTTCGGCATGAATGTGGCATGATAACCGAACTCAGTTGCAACCTTTTTTGTTATGAAGTTAAAAAGTACGGTGCGGTCGGCGCCGCCAAGGGGATCTATTGGTTTCAGATTTATCTCGTGCTGCGAAGGGGTGACCTCATGGTGTGCTTTCTCAAAATCAATGTTGCACGCTTTCAGTATTGAAATTATCCTGTTTCTTACAGGTTCTCCCTTATCATGGGGAGTTGACAGAAAATATCCGGCCTTATCTGTATGGACATTGTCACCAAACTCCTCTTGGGTCAGTAAAAAGAATTCATGTTCCGGGCCGACCATAAACCTGAAACCATGTTCAGACTTCGCTCCTGCAAGAACATTTTCTAAAACCGCCCTCGGGTCGGCCAGGGCACGATTTTCAGGGTCACTGTAAATATGACCGATAAAAAAACCTGTTTTTTCATCTTTAAATTCCACGATGCGAAAACTTTCGGGATCCGGAAAAAGAAGCCTGTCACTGTTATCAACCGCAGCCATACCTGCAATGGAACTTCCGTCAAAACCGACTCCGTTTTCAATTATCGATTCAATGTCGTTCGGGTTTACAGGCAGGCTCATAAGCCTTCCGTTAAGATTTGTAAAAAAGATTTTTGTGGAATCTGTATTTTTTAGTTTTTCTTTGATCTCCTTGATGCTCGCCATTTTTTATTACTCCATTTCGTCTCTTTTATTATTTTGTCCGCTGTAGCAACAGTAATAATAAAATGCAACATTTTTTCTTTTCGAGCTTCGTACTTTGCGAAAAATTCGGATAATATTCGTTTGTATACCCTAAACATTGACATTAGCGCCTGTATTCGATAACTTTTACTTTGAAAGGATAATACCATGATTATCGGACTTGACGTTGGCGGTACACATACGGATGTAGTCCTTTTAGACAGGGATGGTCTCCTCAAAGAGATCAAGGTTACAACAGACCCGTCGGATCTTTTCAACTCGGTCTTAACCGGGCTGATAAAAATCACAGAGGGAATTGAACCTGAAAAGATACATCGGATCGTGCTAAGTACTACTCTCACAACTAATGCCATCGTCCAGAAAAAATTTCCCGAAGTGGGGATGATAGTTTCAAGCGGGCCCGGACTCGACCCTGAACTGTATCGAACAAACAGACATTATTTCGCTGTTTCAGGCTCCATTGACCACAGAGGGCGTGAAATAGAGCCTGTCGATCCGGCCGAAATTAAAGAAATCGCAGAAAGGCTTAAAAAAGAAAACATAAAATATATTGGAGTTGTTTGCAAATTTTCAGTACGAAATTCTGAGCATGAATTTAAAATCCATGAAATTTTGAAAGGCTCTTTTGAAAAGGTGTTTTTAGGGCACAGTATTTCCGGCAACCTTAATTTTCCCCGACGCATTGCAACAACCTACCTGAACGCAGCCGTTTATCCCATTCATAAAGCCTTTTATGAAGCCGTACAAAAGTCTCTTAAAGCAAAAGGACTATCGCTACCGATCCGAATCCTCAAAGCTGACGGCGGCAATATGAATTTCAACTCATCCATTGATATTCCCGGACAGACCATACTCTCCGGACCTGCCGCAAGCGTGATGGGATCAGTTGCATTCAGCTCGGAAGATGAAGATACACTTATTATGGATATCGGCGGAACAACAACGGACATGTCCATCCTTATCAATCGTGTTCCTCTTTTAGCCCCACTGGGTATCCGGCTGGGTGATTACAAAACACTTATACGTTCTCTTGACACCCTTTCAATAGGAGTGGGAGGAGACAGTGTTGTAAAAATAAAAAACGGACAACTCAAAGTCGGTCCGGAGCGACTCGGACCTGCCATGGCATATGGCGGTCCGGTACCCACTCCCACAGACGCTCTTTTTGTGCTGGAAAAAATGAAAAATGGCGACAGGGAAAAATCTGTAAATGGTATAAAACCCATGGCAAAAGAACTCGGTCTTTCTGTTAAAGAAGCCGCTTACGCTATATTTGAATTTACCTGCAGAAAAATCTTATCTGAAGCTGAAAAAATGATAGAACGTATTAACGAAAAACCGGTCTATACGGTTCATGAACTGCAGGAAGGTTATAAGGTTAGTCCAAAGAAAATTTTGGTACTTGGAGGGCCGGCCCCCTGCTTTGCAGCACATTTTGAAAAGATTTCCGAATATAAAGCAAAAGTTGTTCCCAGATGGGCAGTTGCAAATGCCATCGGAGCTGCTCTTGCCAGGACTACCTGTGAAGTTATTTTTTATGCTGATACCCAGAAGGGCGTTGCAAATGCTCCTGTAGAAAATTTTTTCAAAACTGTTACCAGGGACTTTGACAGCAATGACGCTGTTAAAATTGCCTTTGACCTGCTTAAAGAAAAAGCTTTGCAAAGAGGAGCAAATTCGGATTATCTTGAAATGGAAGTGCTTGAAAAGATGGAATTTAACATGGTAAGAGGATTTTCTACCACCGGGAAAAATATCCGGGTAAAAGTACAGGTGAAACCGGGTTTGATACATGGATATGATGATATTATTGAGAATCTAACACGGAGAAGCTGACCGCTCCCTGGTGGGATTGAAGAGTACTACGTCTGAGTCCCCCAGAGGACATAGCCGTCAGGTTAATAAATTGAATGATAAAATCAGCCGGATTTAGCTTGTTTTTTAATTGACAATTCGCAATTAACTATTCACAATTTACAATTTGATTTTAACAAATACATTTTTATAGACAAATAATTGTCAATTGTGAATTGAAAATTGATAATTGTTAACGATAATAGCCCATTTTTCTCTTAACCTGACGGCTATGCGCCAGAGGGGGATTCGTTTGAGGATTTAGGTTTTAGCCAAAGGCGAAGACTGGAAAGGACACTCCTTACAATTATGATAACTGCAAAACATAAAACCGGGCTTGTATTTTTCC
>JAUWMJ010000035.1 GCA_030613225.1 Desulfobacterales bacterium | reverse complement strand
AAAATATGAAGAATGTTCATCAAAGATCATTTCCAATTCATCGACGATTTTTTTTATTTTTACTTTTATTTCTTTCCTCTTTTTCTATTTTGAGAAATAAGGGGACAAATCTACGTTTGACCCATGAGCAATCTATTTTCTTTTATTTCCAGACCTCGTAACTTAGTCTTAAAATGAGTCAATATTTTGGACACCGTCTATATTTATTAGCGCCAAATTGAGGGATTGGGGGATTCAGGAATTGAGGGATTAAAGAAAAAAACAATAAATTAAAATGGATAGAATTCCTTAATTTCTGAATCCTTTAATTCCTAAATGAGACCCGTGTCCAATTTTCATGCAATCTCTTATCATTTAAAGGTTTAGCGTCAGTTTTCAGTAATAAATTACGAGGTCTGTAGTTTAGATTATTTTCATGTGTTCTTTTAATCACGGGATTTAATACCTGAAATTATTCCAGTTACAATCAGTCCCACGCTTACTAAAGCAAACACAATGACTATAAAGCGAGAGTTTTCGCTCGCTGAGGGTAGTGCAATAGCGCTGAGGATTAAAAGTATAAAGCCGATTATCATAAACATTGAAGGTAAATAACGTCTTTTTCTCATAGTTCTTCTCAATTATTAAATATGCTTTCTATCAACTTAGGGTTCGCGCAGGTAAGCGTAGATTCCGAAAATAAGTTTACATTTCAGGCTCATGGGTTTAGGTCAGATTCGGAGTCTGCGCTTACCTGCGCGAACCCTAAGTTTATAAGTTACTGCTAAGCTTTTAACCTCCTGTAAATGTCACTGGTTGAAGTACCCCTTTAACAAGGCACTCAAATGCTGTCAGTGTTTCAGCAAGCCGATTTTGTTTTTTGAAAAGTTAAGACTTGATTGCCATGTTCAGCCTTTGATAGTTATTTTTCGAGATAGCTGATAATTTTCTTATCATTTAGAAGGGCTGTTACCGCCCTTGTTATTGCGCCGGCACCGGCATGATATCTTGCCTGCTGGGCAAACTAAGATTATCTAACTTTTAATCTTATTATCCATTGAAACGGAATCGTCAAAATTGGCAATTATTCTCCGTCACCGGCTTTCTGCCTTGCAAGCACCTCATCTCTCAAAACCCTGCGTAGCACTTTGCCGATAACCGATGTTGGCAGTGTGTCTCGAAATTCCACTGTTTTCGGCCTTTTATACCCCGTCAGTCTTTCCCTGCAAAAATCGATTATTTCCTGTTCTTCGGCGGTTGCCCCTGGAACAAGCTGTACAAATGCGTTTACCGTTTCCCCACTTTTTGGGTCAGGGATGCCGACAACTGCCGCAAGGGCAACCTTTGGATGCTCATAAAGCACCTCTTCGACCTCCCTGGGATAGCAGTTAAAGCCGCTCACAATGATCATATCTTTTTTGCGGTCGGTAATAATGATATACCCCTCATCATCAATGTGGCCTATATCTCCGGTAAGAAAATAACGGCGACCTTCTATATCCCTGAAAACCTCTTTATTTTCTTCAGGTTTATTCCAGTATCCTTTCATTACCTGTGGTCCGCTGATTGCGATCTCTCCGTCATCGCCGCGGGGCAGTTCTTTTATACCTGTATCCATATCGAGAATTTTTACATCGGTATTGGAAACAGGAAAACCGACCGATCCGAATTTTCTATTCTCCTTATCACTTGGATTTGCAGTTGCCAGGGGCGCAGTCTCGCTTAAACCATAGCATTCAAAAATAATCGATCCTGTTTTGGCCTCAAACTGTTTGGCTGCCTCAACCGGAAGTGGAGCACCACCGGATCCGCACCCCACCACAGATGATAGATCAAACTTTTTCAGAAGAGGATGATTTGTAAAAGCCATAAAAATAGTAGGTACCCCGGCAATAATTGTGGTCTTGTATTTCTCTACCGCTTTTAACACTTCAGTAAAAGGAGGATTGCCGGCCCTTGGATCAGGAATGCAGACAAGGCGACTGGCGGTAAGGCAGGACCAGAGCATAACAATGGTCATGCCGAAACTGTGGTACATCGGAAGAACCCCCAGAAAAGAATGGAACCCTCCACGTCTCATCTGCTCCGGTGCTTCTCCTGGTTCATGCGGAATTCTCATCCACTGATCCAGAGCATGGAGATCAAACACTATATTCGCATGGGTCAGGGCCGCTCCCTTGGGGACGCCCGTAGTACCTCCGGTATAAATTATTACTGCGAGGTCTTCTGCGGGATCCAGGTCAACGGCCGGAGCCTCAGGACGGGCTGCGGCAACAACAGCATCGAAGAAAAGATGTCCTGGTTCATAATGTTCGGCTTTTGGTATTTTGCCCATAAGCCCGCCTAAAAACGCCTTCAGGGGCGGCAAGCTGGACTTAACACTGCAAATGACCACAGTTTCGACATCTGTTCCTTTGATCGCTTTTATTGTTGTTGGATAAAACTGCGGATGGTCCATACAAAACAGTGTGCTGGCCCCCGAGTCTTTTAGCTGATAATTCAGTTCACCGGCAGTATATAAAGGGTTGCAGGTCACACAAATGCCCCCTGCCTTTAAAATGCCGAAAAAAACTGCCGGATAATGTGCCAGGTTAGGAAGAAAAATTGCAACCCGGTCTCCTTTTTTGATGCCGCTGTCTGCAAGAAACCAGGCGATCCTGTCTGCCGTATCCTTGACCTGGGCATAAGTGCGGATTCCGCCATTGAAAATAGTGTAAACCTTTTGCGGGTATTTGTCCGCAGTTTCGTCGAGAATTGAGAAGAGTGATTTTTCAAAACCTGAAATTTCGCGCGGGACCCCTTTGGGCCATTTTGCGGTGAGCCAGTTATTTGCTGCCATGTTTGCCTCCTCCTGTTACTATGGATTAGAATAGAGGTAAGCTTTCACAGGCACAGCATCTGCGCGCGCTCAGGGCAACCAGCATAGCTGACTATAGCTGGTTGCCCTGAGCGTGCACATCTGCAGTACCTGTGAAAGCTTACAGGCCGGAGATAGTACGACTTTTTTGTTTCGAATGGGCGTGAACGGGTACGAATAGAGATATAAAATAAAAGCCATTAAGGGCATCATCTTCTTGTAATCCCTGTTCACGTTAATCCCTTGTGTATCATGAGAGCAACCGGTTATATTTTCTATAATAAATATCGGTGGGTATGTCAAAGGTCTTTCTATAAAGCAAGTATCGAGGCCCGGATGTGGCAACACATTATCTGCCGGAAACTGAGCACACCAAAATCGACGGAGCAACATCTATATTCGATTTTGCTTTTATATAGCTGATTCAGGCGTATGCGATATATCGACAGATCATTTTTGCCGCTATGATGGTATAATCCGTATGAGCGAGCGCGGAATAGGGGGATCGAATTTACTCTTTCGTTAAGGATTTAGGATATCCAGGTCATAAAAATATGTTCGATAAAATCCTCTATCCCTGGTTATAAGCTTATCTGCCTGTATTTTAGCATGAGAACCGATAAGAAAATCACTGAGAATATGTTGGCGATGAGGAATAATCTTATTGCAGGAGTCGCAAGTAACTTTTTGATAGCTGCCACAACCGGGGCAGATTATTATATCTTTTTTACGGTGTGAGTATTTTCTCAATGCAGTGCCGGCTTCAAAAAGAGAGTTTTCATTTGAAGGGACAAGCGTAATGGATGTGTGTGGTAGCGATTTGTTATGGCCTAATTGTATTCTCATATAAATCAGCTATCGGGAAACAAAGGTCGTAGTCATTCCATTCTAAATCTCCATCATCCAGTTGATACTTTTTGAATATTTTTTCGTCTAAATATTTTCTTATTAACGGATTTAAGGAGTTTGAAAGAAATGGGTAAAAATCTATAGATTGTTCCGATTTATCATTAAAAGCTAATTTTAACTTATAACCGCCAAGGTAGCTTACTTTTTCAATCTTAATTATTTGCTTCTTTTTAATCATTTGATTCTCCTCTCGATATTTTCGCAAATTACCTCTTTGTGCAAGACGAAGTAATCAATCCATTTCCGAACAATTTTGTCAGAATAAATGTTAACAAAGTCTTTGAAAGTTTTCAAGATAATTGCAGGCAGAGGTTTACGTCCTCTTACGGGTTTTATTAAAATGTCGACTACTTTTCCGTTTTCAATAATAAGTTCAGCCTTTGATTCCCTTCCTTGATGCTTCCCATGAACGTGAACGGGTTCATGTTCGTTACTATAAAATAAAATCACAATACCGAGATACACATAAATCTTTGGCATATCTGCATCCTTATTTATAGCACCAATTCATAAGATTGTTATTTGCACCTTTACTTATTAAGAAATTTAAAGAGGATTCAACAAATCGTATTAGGAATTAGAATGTCTAAAAGTATATTGGTATCAATAGCGAAAATCATTAGCTTTACCACGTAGTTCGTCAATTATATCATCGCTTGTTTTCCCTTTCAGGTATGAAAGAAAGCCGACATAATTTTTCAAGTTTTCGATTGCCCCTCTTTTTTTCTTAAGAACAATCTTTTCTTCATCTATCTCGAAAACAACCTCGTCTCCACTTATAATTGTCAAAATTGAGCTTATTTGGTGAGGAATGGTCACCTGGCCTTTTGGGGTTACCTTGGGCATGATGGCCTCCTTTCTTTTTCAAAGGTCTCAACGACTTACACATAATATTAACTGTTTCAGGACTATTTGTCAAGATATTCAAAAAACACCTATCATACCTTGGGAATAACAGTATTGCAGAGTTTGTATATACTACCGCCTATGTTGTAAGTGGGAATGTAATAACCTTGGTGTTCAATCAGCAGTTTTTTGCAATTGTGGCAGAATGTGTTATTCTCTTCATGGTCAGGCACATTACCGAGATAGACATTGCGGATTCCTTCCTGCATGGCAAATTCATAGCTTTTGTCTTGCCAACAAAAGACTAGTCCAGATCCAACTTCACTTTACACTGATTACATTTTACAACACTCCGGAAAACTTTATTGCCGCATTCAGGGCAAATATAACGGGCTTCTTCATCTTGAATCCACTTTTCAGTACCGACCTCTCTCCAATACGGAATAGCCCGTAAAATAACCTTTTTGCCAACAGTCATCGGAAAGTTTTCAATATGCTGCCAGGGAAATTCATCGCATTCGTGACATCCAGTGTAACCTTTTTCTTGTGTGCAATCCCTGATCTCACACTGCTTGCAATGCATAAACAGATCATCAGATAAGCAGCCGTGGCATCGAATATCTTCCGTTGAAAGATTTTCACTATTAGGAAGAGTGCCTTTGCCGGTAACGCCTCCCTTGTAAAGTCCCACTAAACTTTCCTTGAATTTATTATTATTATCACGGTGTGCGATATAAATGGCACAGACTCCGCAATAAAGACTACAAGGAGAAACGAAATCCGGATTTACCTTCATAATTCAAACTTCTCAATTTATCATATTTTTTATATTACAAACGCATAACCAAGATGTAGGGCATATAAGGGGACAAGTCTACTATTGACTCATGCTAATACTGTCTTGTATTTTTCCTATCTGGTTTTTATTTTTTCTGTCATATTTTTTAACCCTCGAAATTCTTCGTACATGATAACATGCTCCGGGGTATTCTATTCTAAGTGGAAGCGACATACTGTAGCATATAACATTTTATCTTCCATAGGCCAATAGTAGACTATACCCCATTTATTTTAAACGTTTTACGAAACCGCCAATATCAGGCGTCTTTCCTGAATTTCATTCTGGAAAGCAGGACCTCAATTTTTTTATCTTTACCGCGGAGGGTCTTTTTTTGAGGTGTTATTTGGAAGTATTTACCCATCCGGCCTATAAATTCCATGCTTGTTTCCCGAATTCCGGAGACAAGGATGATTTCACCGCCCTTTTTTAAATAGGTCTTAAAGAGGGCAAATATGGGCTGGAAACTGCTTTCATTATATGTGATTTCAGATCCAAAAATATAGTCAAAAGAACCCTCAATCTTCGGATTATTCCAGTCCATTTCCTTTATCTCAGGGTTTGAGTTCGCGGAGGGTTGGTTGAGCAGGGCATTGGCACGGGCAAATTTAAGGGCATCAGGATTATATTCCGTCATTGTAACTTTATGCCCGAACGAGGATGCCACGATGCCCACAAGACCGAGGCCACAACCGATCTCCAGGAATCTTTTTTCAGGGTCAGCATTCAGGCGGGCAAGGTAATCTGCCAGCACAACGGAGGATTCCCAGATCTTGATCCAAAATGGAAAATTGTTGTATAAATCATGCGGATCAATAAAGTGTTCCAGAGACTTGGATATAAAGAAATTGAAAATTTTGTCCTTTATCACCACCCTGGTGGTGGTGACATTATATTCTCCTTGAAAGGATTCCAGTGTAAGCATATAGTTACCTCAACCAATAGGGATAGAGTTGATAGAGAATTCATATTATATTAATATACATTATGTCCATCAGAAAATCGCAGGATTAACTGATTTTGGGTCATCGATGTCTTGGACTTTGACATTTAGGTGTTAAGATTACTAAACAATCCATTTTAACAGGTACTTAAAACTTAATCCTGCCTCAGGCCGGACTAAAACTTAAAAAATTTCGTAAAAAGTAGTTTTTTGACTTTTTACGAAACCATCAAATATGGTTATCGGATAAGTACCAAAAAACTCAGACTTGACAAGGACAGCCGTTTGAGGGGAAAACTAAATTATCTTATTTCACTATGCGAGACCTTTGGAAAATACTCATTTTATTTCTACCAGGTTAAAAACTGTATGAAACAACACCATCTACGGAATCATTGTTATTTTGCTGTGCTGTTAATACTTATTTTAGCCTGCTGCCTGTCATCGTGTTCAGAAAAAGATGATATTGGATTAATCCTTGGCTTAGTTGAAAAAGCTGAAGCGCTGGCAGAGGAGCATGATACGGGCAATCTCATGGACCTCACTTCAAAAAATTTTAAAGCCCAGGATGGAAAATTAAAGCGCCAGGAGGTTAGAAAATTCCTCTGGCTGACTTTTAGAAGATATGGCAAGTTCGATTTGCTGTTTCCTGAACCGGCTGTTGAGATTTCTGACAAGGAACAATCTGCTACTGCGGTAGTGCATTTTCTGATCGTTAAAAAAGAACAGCCGCTTCCTGATTTGGAAAAGCTATACAAGGACCCTGAGCGCTGGCTTGAAGAAGTGGGTGAGCTTGCAGACCTGTACAGGCTCAATTTAAAGTTTCTGAAAATAGACGATAAATGGTTGGTAACTTCCGCAAAAATCGAGCCTTACCGGGGATTTGGTTTTGGTAAATGACTGTTTGTTACTTTTATCTCAAGCTGAAGCAGGTACTGGATAAAATGGGCTGCATTTTTTGCTGCGAAATGGATACCTGCCCGGGCTGCAAATTTACGGTCTGCTGTAAAAACCGGTCCTCCTGCAATTATCTTTGTTTTTGACGGGAGGTTTTTGCTTATTAAAAAAATGTTTTCCTCTGAATCAAACTGGAGTACGGTTAATCCTAATAAATCAGGTAGATGCCTTTTACATGCGGTTATGATTTTTTCAGGTGTCAGAAGTAGCCCGAGTTCAATGATTTCAAGACCAGCTGTTTCAGAAAACATCCGAATAACTTCGAGTCCATGGCCAAGGCCATCGTCAAGGGTTGCTGTAAGCATCAACGGAGGCTTATCCCAAAGCCCTGAAACACCTGTTGTCACTTTCCATTCATGCAAATCTCCGGCTGCTTTTTCAAGTCCCGACCTGGAGGGTAACCCTATTGATTGCCATTTTTTTGACAGCTCATCCAGTTTTTTCCATAATTGCTTTTTGTAATCAGAAATTTAATTCACCCCTTTTATTTCTACCAAACTCCGGGAATAACGGTTTTGCAAAATTTGCATTTATTACCGATCAGATTATAGGCGGGAATATAGTAGCCATGGCGCTCAATCAGCAGTTTTTTGCAGTTGTGGCAGAATGTGTTATTCCCTTCATGGCCAGGCACGTTACCGACATAGACATAGCGAATTCCTTCCTGCATGGCCAATTCCCGGAACCGGGTCAGTGTTGAAACAGGTGTTGGCGGCAACCGGTCGAGCTTATACCTGGGGAAAAAGCGCAGAAAATGTAAAGGATGATCAGATCCCAGATTTTTAAGGATCCATACACACATCTTTTTAACCATATCCGGGTCATCAGTATATCCGGGAACTGCGAGATTTGTCATTTCAAAATGAATCTTTTGCTCATGGAGAGTTTTAAAGGTATTTAATACAGGCTGGAGACGGCCCCCGTTTAATTTCCGGTAAATGGCATCACTGAAAGATTTCAGGTTAACATTTGCGCCATCTAAAACTTTGCAAAACTCTAAAAGCGGTTTTTTATTGATATAACCGTTTGATATCCATAGGTTGTATAATCCATTTGCTTTTGCCAGGCGTGAAGTATCGATCATATATTCAAAAAATGTAGTAGGTTCTGAATAGGTATATGCAATCGATTTAGAACCTGACTGTATTGCCGCTTTTATAACTCCTGAGGGGAAAAGTTCGTGATGACGGACTTCGGTCGGTTTGCTCTGGGATATTTCCCAGTTTTGACAGTTCAGGCAACGAAAATTACAGCCGGTTGTTGCCATGGAAAAGGCCTTTGACCGGGGTTTAAAATGGAAGAGAGGCTTTTTTTCTATAGGGTCAACATTTAAAGAGCATGGACTACCGTAAGTAAGGCTGTAAAGAACGCCGTTTATATTTACCCTGGATCGACAGACGCTACGGTCGCCGGGAGAAAGGATGCATCGATTCGGGCAAATACCGCATATTACCTTGTTGCTTTCCAGTTTTTTATAAAAATAACCCTCATGGGCCCACTTCCAAGGCTTTGCGGGTGCATCACCTTTAAACACCTTGCCTCGGATATCATCAGGTCCTGATATTTCGTATTTTTTTCCTTTCAAAAGGGCAAACGCATTGCAAGGAAAGGAAGTGGAAAGAAGTGCTGAGGTGTAAAAAATAAAATTTCGTCTGCTAATTTTTTTCATGACTTATTCCCAGCCAGATCAAGCTAATTAACTTCAGAGCAATCAAGGCTGCCGCAGTTCTAAAGATTCCTAAAAACGGCAGTAAGACCACGCTGGTGAGAAGTGTGCCAAAAGCGGCACCAATCAGATCAGCAGAAAAAGACTTTGACGCCGCAGAATTGTCCCCTCCACTTAAATGAAGAGCGACAGGAAACTGAAAGCCGCAGGCAAGAGAAACAACAAAGCCGAAAAAAAGAAAAAAGGCCACGGGCAGGTGATAGGCCCAGTACTTCAGGGCAAAAACAAACCCTGCCATTAAAATAATAAGGATGCCGTCGGTTAAAATCAGGTGCTTTTTTTCAGTCCTTTTGAGTTTGTTTGCCAGCCAGGCTCCGGGCAGCAATCCTGCAAGGAAAACAGTTATAATCAGGCCGATCTGGAGATAAATATAGCCGAAATAAATCTGAAAAGCAAAGATAACTAAAATTTCACTTCCCATATTAAGACATCCGGTTGAAAAAAGCACAAACTCTTCCCTTGTAATGCGAACCATATAGATAAGGGTGATTAAACTTAAAACAGCAATAAATGGTTTGGGAGAAGTTGAAAATTTGGCAAACCACTGGGAAAACATAAGACGCATCAGGTACGGAGAATGGTCTAAATTTTTTGGAGTGCTTTTGTCTATCAACTCCTTTAATCGTTGAATTCTCTCAGTAGTAAGGTTTCCGTAATAGTAGCCTCTAATGTAACTGGTAGAAATATTTTTTGCAGCGAGACGGGCCGGAATGTCAGTAGTGATTGGATTATTGCTGCAAAGAAAAAAGATTTTTTGACCGGGCAGCATCAGAATATGATTAAAATGGGCGGCAGCAGTATTATACAAAGAGGAAAGCTTCTGCCGCTGAGGTTCTGCCAGATAATTATCAAACCCCTGTATGGAAAAACTTAATATTCCATTGTCAGATAGATGATCCTTTACAATTTCATAGAATCTATCTGTAAAGAACCTGTTGATTTGAAAGGTTGTCGGTTCAGGCAGATTAATTATTACAGCGTCATATACCTTCTTTGAACGAGAAAGATAGGCACGGCCGTCTTTGTTTATGACGTTAAGGCCCGGAATTTTCCGAATCATGTTGAACCGAAAGAGGACATTCGAAACATCAGGATTTAGTTCAACAAAATCAACAGATTCCGGCTGATGCTTTTCTACCTGGGCCATCATGCCGCCTTCGGCTGAGAGAATCAGTATATCTTTTAGGTTATCAATCTGGGATAAAGGATAGTGAATCGCCTCTTCGGCCATGGTCAGGTTCTGACTGCTAAATGACGGAGAACCGTCTTCGAATAAAGTGAATTGTTCCCGGTCCTGATGAACTGCAATGCGGCCATAACGGGATTCGCGGTAATAGGCCAGTTTTCCTTCAGGCGGGGCAAGGGAAGGGGTTTCCAGATAAATGCCGGCTGAAAGGATAAAAATGGACAGTATCGAAAAAAGCATAGCGCCCGGATGATACCGGCGTTTAAAATGAAACAAAAGGTAAGTTGCTAAAAGCAGCGGCAGGTTTGACAGCAAAACAGCCTGCATGGGAGAGACCAGAAAGACAAGGATAAAGGAAAATAACGCGCCTCCTGTGATGTCTCCTAAATTGTCCGTTATATAGATTCTTGCGCCTGGATAGCCAGGGGTTTGCTTTCTGATGGTAAACAGAGCGTAAGGTAAAACAAAACCGATTAGCAGGCAATAAGGTGCAATGGTTAAAAAAGTGAATGCAAATGTAGGATAAAATCCAACCGAGCTTCCATGAATGAAGAGGACTTCTCGAAGTATACGTATTCCCAGGATTTGCAATACCGGCAGGCAGACCAGGCAAAAAGAAAGCCAGCCAAGGCGATTTACAGCAGCATGCCACAAGCCTTTGGAAACAGTATGGGCAAGGAGGGTTCCGATTCCGCCAAGAACCAGCCAGTTAAACAGAATGAGGGCAATAATAAATTCATTTCCATTAAACTGGGCTAAAAATTCACGAATGGTGAGAAGCTGGGTTACAACGGACGAGATACCCGTAGCGATTACTACACGAGTTATGGCAAGTTCATTTTTTCTCATCAAAGTGTGAAGTTATTGTGTAAGCGTTCACAGGTTCAGAGTTCAGAGGTTCAGGGTTGTTTTTTTGTTGGTCCATAGATATTGCGAGTTACTCGGGTCAACTGCCATGCCTCAATATCCTCAAATCTTTCTATTCTCATGCCTTTTCCAGTCAGAGATTACGAATTCCCGCTGGGATTCAGATTTGTGATGAGAACCGACAACCTTTGAACCCTGAACCTTTGAACCCGTGAACGGTTACGCTATTTTTGAGTGAGCCCGAAGTATTGAACCTGGTAGGTCAAAACTTCAAGTTTGGTATTTTGCCAGGAATCTGCAGAAAGACCCGCCTTTGCGCAAAGGCGAGAAAGAAAAATGTCAGGTTCAGGCAATTGTTTCCATACCTGGGGCAAAAAAGTGGCATTGTAACTTCCTTTGCGAATAATTACGCCATCTACATTGATCCGAAGTTTTGCCAATAAATCAGAATAATCAGTATATTCAAGAAGATGAGGCTCGGTAAGTATGCTAATTTCGATATCTACATGCTCAAACTCAGCAGCCGTTAATGGAGGGAAACGGGGATCTCTAAATGCAGCATTAAGCGCATTGCGTCTGATTCCGGTCAGGATCGATTCGTTCGAGGTTAAGCTTCCGATACAGCCGCGCAAACGGCTGTCGATTTTCAGCGTAACAAATGTGCCGCGTCTTGCCTTATAACAATTATCTTGCAAAGAATCAGACAACCGGTCGGATTTACCGGATGCCATCTTTTTACCAAGTTTTTCCATTATGGTTTTGCGGGCCAGTTTGACCAGCATCTGTCCCTGTTTTTGACTGAAAGATACCGGGCCAAAATATGCGATGGCAGAATATCCGACAACGCTTGAACGATCCCCTGCGGTGTCGCCGCTGTTTGTATAATTAAGAAGGACCGGCTGCCATCCGTTGTTATGGGCAATTTTCATCAATATGAGAATAGGTATTTTACCGCAGGCGCAATTTTCTCTGTTTTTAAGTTCTTCCGGTTTAAAATTTAATATAATGTCAATTGTCTCTTTATCCCTTGCTAAGGCCTCGGAGTAGGGGAGAAAGTGGGAAAGATCCGAACTGACTACGAGCAGTGTATCTAAATCGAGCAAAGGTTCGATTACATCCGCTATAGCATTGATTTCATATGGACGACCAATAACAATGGGAACCAGTTCGAATTCTTTAAGGTAATAC
>JAUWMJ010000265.1 GCA_030613225.1 Desulfobacterales bacterium | reverse complement strand
CTATCCCCGCCGCCGAAAGTGTTTGTACTGCGTTTGGACCACAATTTCCCGTGATTACGGCTTTAGCACCTTTTGATGCGACAAATTGTGCTGATTGAATCCCGGCGCCGCCACCAAGTCCTATACTTTCATTATCAAAAGATTCGAAACTCATATCGTCCGTTTCCACAATCATAAAAAAAGCGCATCTTCCGAATCGAGGATCAAGTTGCGCGCTTAAATCCTTTCCACTTGAACTAACAGCTACTTTCATCCTATTATTTCCTTTCATTATATGCCGGGTTATCCGTTGATCTTTAAAAAAGATATCACAGAAATATCATTATACATCAAGGCGTTTTTAATTTCTACCTTATTTTAAAAAAATTTACCACGGAGTTTCACGGAGAGACACTGAATTTTAATTTTTAATATCTGTGAAATTTCCGTGCAAATCTGTTGTAAAAAGATGAAAGAACAAAAGTTGAAGAACTCTGTCCAAAATTAAAAAACAATCACGAAAGCCCGAAAAGACCCCAGTACGATCTGCCGGACCTACGGGGCAGGCGAAAACACGAAAAGGAACTATGGGAAAGGATGTTTCGTGCTTTCCTTCTTTCGTGTTTTCGTGATAAAAAATAGAATCAGACATAATTCTACAGTACAAAAGCATGAAAGCCAATTTTCCAATTTCTATTTTCTAATTTCAGTGTTCCGTGATCGCTTACCCTATTTTCTCACTTTCGTTTTTTCCTGATTGGTTTTTATTTCTTCAATCTTCTGCTTGACTAAATAAATAAAATAAATTACCAAATAGCTTAAAAAAATAAATGGTCTTCAGGGAAATTTTACATGGGTATTAAAGAAAGAAAAGAACGGGAAAAAGAAAGAAGAAAGCAGCAAATTACAGTTGCAGCCAAAAAGGTGTTCTCCGACAAAGGCTTTAACCGGGCAACAATGGATGATATTGCAAATGAGGCGGAACTTAGCCCTGGCACATTATATCTTTATTTCAAGAATAAGGAAGAGTTATATGCTTCTCTTTCAATCAGAATACTCCAGTACCTTCAAATAAGAGTTGACCAGATAGTTAAAGATGAAAAATTGCAGCCGGAACAAAAGTTAGATGCCCTGGTAGAGGCAATGTTCGATGTCTATGACTTCGACCCTCTGGTTATTATAAATATGTTTCATCTTCAATCGAGTGAAACGTTAAGAAATCTGTCGCCTGAAATTCTAAACGATATAACAGAGTTGTCTCGCAAAGCAATTGGCGGTATATCGAAGATATTTGAAGAAGGAACAAAAAAGGGCGTCTTTATTGAATGCCATCCTGTAGCACTCTCCGATACGTTCTGGGCATTTTTTTCCGGTATTGTACTATGGTCAACGAGTAAAAAAATCATTAATGAAGATAAAGATTACCTGAAAAATACACTTCAAATTGGATTTGATATTTTTCGTAAAGGATTAATTGCCAAGCTATAATTTGATGGCCATCCTGCGCTTATTCAAAGCAGTATATTCTGTGAACAAAAATTGTGAGAAAAAAGCCTGACTTTCATCCTGATAAATTACTCATCATTTCCAGTGGCCATTTTATTCATGACGTCTTTTCCAGCTTCCTTGCAGTATTTCTGCCTCTTCTCATCAATAAATTTAAACTTTCCATGTTTTTAGCCGGTTCGTTAACAGTTTTCATTCGCCTTCCCTCAATTTTTAATCCGTTCATCGGAATATTATCAGACCGCAAAGATCTGCGATACCTGGCTATCTTTGCCCCCGCTTTAACGGCAATTGCAATGAGTCTGTTAGGTGTTGCTCCGAGCTATTTCGCCCTGTGCTGTTTATTATTCATTGCCGGTATAAGTGCGGCAGTCTTTCATGTTTTGGGGCCGGTTATGATCGCACGAATGTCCGGAAAAAATATGGGCACCGGTATGAGTTACTGGATGACTGCGGGTGAACTGGCCAGGACTGCAGGACCGCTTTTTGCTGTATGGGCAGTCTCTTTCTGGGGATTTGACAAAAGCTATCCGGTAATGATTGTTGGAATCTTTGCCTCTATCCTTCTCCTTATATACCTGAAAGATACAGCCCCTGCTTTAGGCAAAGTATCCAATGCAAATCCAGCAGGAGCATTTAAACATCTGATTCGTGTAATGGTGCCACTGACGGGAATAATGATCTCCCGCGCCTTTATGGTTGCAACACTTATCGCATTTCTTCCGACATACATGGTTAATTCAGGACAAAGTCTCTGGTTTGGAGGAATAACTCTTGCCTTGCTTGAATTTTCGGGAGCTGCCGGAACCTTTTTGGGTGGGACGCTCAGTGACCGGATAGGCCGTCAAACAATCTTGCTGACAGCTATGCCGACATCTTGTCTTCTCATGCTCGCTTTTTTATACGCCCCTGCCTGGTTACTGTTTCCCACCGTCCTTTTTCTGGGATTTTCTCTCTTTTCCGTTTCGCCGGTAAATCTTGCTATTGTTCAGGATCATTCCAGAGGTCACAGGGGTACTGCAAATGGATTGTATATGGGCATAAGTTTTTTGACAACTGCCGCAGTGACAGTTTTCGTTGGTTGGCTGGCAGATCTGTTTGGCCTGAAAGCTGCATTCACAACGAGCGCTTTACTCGGTTTAACCGGAATACCAATAATTTTTTTCCTCCCCAAATCCTCAAAAACAACTTTCAAAAAAAATGCGGCTTAAAAGCTCTTTTTTACTTTCGCCCTTTAAAAATGCATTTCGCACCCCTTATTTTACGCTCCGTCGAATTTTATTTGCATAAATCATATTTGCTGCATACAATTTTGACGGTCTCGTAAAAAGTCATTTTTCACCACTGAGCTCGCAGAGAACACAGAGATTATCTTATTTTATTAATTAGTTATCTCTGTGAACTACGTGTACTCTATAGTAAATTCGACTTTTTACGAATTCATCAATTTTGATGGCATCGCAAAAAATCGTCACTCCGGTGAAAACCGGAGTCCATCATAATACCCCCGGAAGCACTTACAGTAAGTACAACTTATTCCTACCTTTTCAAGCAGATATAGTTCTTAGGCGCTTCGATTCCTCTGCTTTTTCCAATATTTTGCCGATTTACCAGAGGGAAGCGGCAACCTCGGCCGGATAATATTTTTAAGTTCACCAAGTTGGGAAATCGTGTAGTCACTATCCGGATCCGAAAAATCGTGTTCAAGGCCGTTGTTCAGAAAAACTGTGATCGACCCTGCCTTTTTTCCGGCCTGTATGTCAAAAAGAAAATCCCCTACTATAACCAGTTCTTTCACATCCACTTTCAGCTTTTTAGCTGCCAGAATAACTCCATCGGCATCGGGTTTTGGGTTAACAGGATCGTCCCTTGTAATAATCACGTCAAAATCAATAGCTTTGATTTTTTTAAAATTATGAAAAGATCTCTTGATAGATTCGAGACTGTTGCGGCTTATGATCCCTGTCCTTATGCCATTTGAACGTAAATATAAGAGCAACTCTTCTACGCCATTGTTGGGTTCTGAACAGTCTGCCGCTTTGTTTTCAAAGTTTTCAAGTGCAGATATTGCTTTTTCCTTCTGAACATGATCGTCAAGGGTTTCAATAAATTCCAGGATGAAGCTTTCAGCAGGACAACCGATGACTCTTTTTATAAGATTAAAATCGATAGAACCCGGTTTTGTCAGAGTCCCGTCAAAATCAAAAAGCACAGCTTTCACACAAAAAGGCTTATTCATCATTTCCATAGTTGAAATTACGTTGTTTGCTACATTTTTTGTAGGTACTTGCAATTCAAAGCTTAGCGAAAAGTATTTTCAACTGTGGTCAGGAGCCCTGAAATTACAATTAAAATCAATATAAAGGTCTTTTACAACTTGCTGGATTCTATTTATTTTAATATGGTCATTTGGGACTGTATTCTTTTTTTCTGATTGACCTTGTTATTATAAATACCATATACTGTACAAACGGTATTTAAGACTACAACATATTGTATACCTTAATTGAGCGAGACCTTTGAAAAATGGTAATTGCTTTTAATTAAACCTCGGGCTATGCCCGAGCGACCATAAAAGGTTTTAGCGTTGCGGCGATAATAAATATACTCAATAGTATCAAAAATAGAAAGAATAATATTTTTGTTTCACTCTCCTAATGACATGGTCGTAAGATTAAAAAATAAAATGTTTACAATAAGAGAATATTGAATGGCAGAAATTTATCCATTGCCACAAAGGCACCAAGACACGAAGAAAGAAATATATATTTTTTTGTGCCTTTGTGTCTTTGTGGCAAAATAAATACGTTTTTTGAACGTCGAATGATGAAATCGGTTAGTTTATGCTAAGCGACCGAAATGCTTCGCCGTTTTATAAATTAGCAGAATTCCTTATTCAAAATTCGATGTTGGATCCAGCTGCGCTAAGGCTACGCCGAGACAAGCGTTCGATGTTCATAGACGGCTACGTCTTTGATTTTGGATTGTAATCTGCAAAAATCGCGATGCTTTTAGACCCCTTCGAGGGCATGGCCGTCAGGTTAAAAGAAATATTGGCTATTATCATTAACAATTATCAATTTTCAATTCACAATTGATCCCGCTGCAAGCGGGATTAAAATCGAATTGCAAATTGTGAATAGTTAATTGCGAATTGTCAATTAAAAAACAAACTAAGGGCTATCCCTTCGTTCAGTCTTGAAGGTATGAATCGATTGATGAATACAACATATGGTACTGACTGACAGCATGGTGTACGGTATATTGTATTCAATCAAAACAAATCTATCTATTAGCTCAGACAGCACTCCGGAAATTACTCGTAATGAAGATTTTCCTTATTTATCCATATTTTCTTGAAAACAGAATCCATGAAGACGATATAGCTATTGTTCCACAGGGTTTATTTTATGTTGGGGCAGTCCTAAAAGAGAATAATTACGACGTTGAAATTTTAAACTGGCATAATATTAATAAAACGCCTGAAAAAATAAGCAATATCCTTTCTGAAAACAAACCGGATATAATCGGTTTTTCCATACTCCATGCAAACAGGTGGGGCGGAATAGAAATTGCTCGAATTGCCAGGCAGCTTGACCCAAACGTCAAGATTGTGTTTGGGGGAATAGGAGCAACTTTTTTATGGAAGCATTTTTTGACCCATTTTCAGGAAATTGACTATGTTGTCATCGGAGAAGGAGAATATTCCTTTTTAAACCTGGTCAGGTGTCTTA
>JAUWMJ010000112.1 GCA_030613225.1 Desulfobacterales bacterium | reverse complement strand
AGGCTCTTTTTTTCTTGCTTATATCTTTTAAGTTCTTCATTTCCAATATATCCAATTACAGCTGTAATGATTCCAGCAATTATCGGAATGAATATGGATTGGAATGCTGGCTTTAGATACCAACTTTTCCTCATCTCCTGCAATTCAAATTTAAGGCGCTGCACTTCTAATTTCTTATACTCTAAATCTAACTGACTAATCTCATTTTCAGGATTCATTATTTCTCCGATCTAACATATTAATCTATGAACGTTTGTATATTTGTACTTTTATACATTGTAAAAATAGAGTAAAATTCAACCTCGATAAATTACTATTAATTATTTAAGAATGCATATTATGCGAATATCGCTTAATAACATCATTCCAGTTTGATACCTTGCCACTGTCTCAGTTTTACATCAAGCTGTGATATATAGCAGGTACATGCACTCGGTATTTCAAAAAAAATGTACCTTGAAAATGATAATCCTCAGCTTTGCAGCGCTATTTAGTTCTCAAAACTTTTACATCTTTTTAATTCTCAAAAAGACTTTAGAATTGGTCATTTTCTAACTTAAAAAGTGGCGCAACTTTTTGGGGCAGGTCACGTTTCATGATTTTCGATCTTCCTCTATAGGAACACAAAGAACCGGCCGACTCATGAATCTCAGAACTCTCTCGGTGGTGCTACCAAAGAAGATAGTTTGCATGTCTCCCGAATTACCTCGGTTTCCCATAATGACCATGTCAACTCCGGTTTCAACGGCTTTTTTATTGATCTCAAGAAAAGGTATCCCCTCGCAGATCAACTTTTTTATAGGTTCATCTTCCATACCCTCAGCACGGAGAAAGTCCTTTAAGCTTTTTTTGGCTTGAAGAAACAATGTTTTTCTAATATCTTTTTTTGTTCCTATTTGGCTGTTTATGCATTTTTCAACGAATTTATGATCTATTACATGCAAGACCAGAATTCGATCTGGCTTTCGCCCCATAATAGACTTTGCCCTCCTTAAAGCCCGAGCGGAGGATGGTGAGAAATCAACCGCTACAAGAACCTTATATTCTTTCGTTTCTGTTCGTTCGTTATCTCCTTTTTCTATAACCATTGCTACGCACTCCTCTTTCTGCAAATGGTCTCAAATATCATCGAATAGATTTGGGCATTGAAGTGTCAGTGGTGGACATTTAATTTTCGGACAAAAGTTGCAGTTTACTTTTCATAGTCCTCAATTTAAATAAGCCAAATTTCGCTGTAATATATAAGTGAAGGTCTGAATTTGCTATTGTCATAGCTTGCCAGTATCCTATGTTGGAATCAACCTGTGATCTATTAAGAATACCCCAGCAATTACGAGCTTGTCAAAACCTTTGTTATCTTGCCAATAGCACAAATTCACCAAAATTTCATATTGAGACTATTCATAGCATGAGAAAACCTGTGATATCAGGTGAAATCAGCCTATAATTTGACGGATTCAAAACCTGACATATTGAGAATATCCCAAAGCTTTGCAGAATGTTGTAATACCAGATTGATATATAAATTATTTGTTCAAAAAGATCAAATGATTTTGGATAGGACCTGGTGTCTATGCAGAACGGATCGGATGTTGATATAAGGCAGGACAGACATTGAGGTTTAAGCAGGATGGATGGATATTCTAACAAAAGTTGATGTTTTATGATGCTACCTGTTTTTTATATTATAATTTTACTAAGACCCAGGACAACGATGAGTTCACCTGTGCCGCGCCTCGCGGCGTCAGGTGCAACGGTTAGGCGTGAACCCGCAACGCCTCTTTCACTACTTCCGCAACCGTGTCTTTGTTGATTCCGCGCTTCTTACAGTAAGTCGACTGAATCCAATCAGAGAGCTTCTTTGTCCCTTTGCTTGAATTGCACGCGACGCAACATCGGGCAATATTCTCACGACTGACGATACTTTCGTCGTTGATGATGTGTTCCCACGTTGCCACAGCTTTCCGGGGGCCACGTGGAGGCATCTTCTCGATCATTTGGATGCCACAATAGACGCAAGTCTCATCTCGCTCTTTCACTTCTTTTTCGAGCCAGTCAGGGATGCCCCAATTGTTCATGTGCCCTCCGATGGTACGCCTAACACAAAAGCCCCCATTTGCCGGTGGACTGACAGGTTCTGTTCCTAAGTTGTTATTTGATATTTACATCTTCTTTGAGAAAACTTGATGATTAGTTCCCTTCAAAAAAGTCTTCATCTACTTCTTTTACTTCGTACACATTACGGACTTGAACTCCAACGCCATATTGATGCATAAGGTCAACGAGTTTATTCCCATCTATAAGAATTATTGAATGATGTGCATCGTGGGCTTTTTTAACTGCTGAATCATCAAAAGCTGATGTTGTTACAAAAACTCCCTTGTTAGTATCCCCACTCATTGCCCCTATGAAATTGCGAATATCTTTTTCTCGAACTCTATTTTCATTGTAACGTTTTGCTTGTATGTATATTTTCTCAAGTCCCAACTTATCCTCATTAATGACTCCGTCTATGCCTCCGTCTTTTGATTTTGAAGTTTCAATAAAATCTCCATAACCCATCTTTTTAAGCAAGATCAAAATAACTTTTTCAAAGTAATATGGATCAATGTCTTTCAACCTTTCTAACAAATCACTCTTAATTTGTAATTCAATAGCTGAAAACCCCGAGTCAATTAAATCTTGAGGAGAAGAACCCTTGATCTCATTGTTGTCGGTACTTTTGGTTTTCTCATCTGCGTAGAAACTTAAGAAATCTGATTCTACATCTTTCAATTTTAGCTTCGTGTTGCTTGCTTCTTTTCCTTTTTTGGTAATTTGAACCATTCCACGTTCCGGGTAATGGACAAAACCCCCTTTCTTTAAATAAGATTTACCCCATGCTATACGATTCCGTATCAAGGGTTCGCCACTTTTTGTTTTCTTTTCTAGTAGCTCTTTTGGAAGATCGGAATAATATTTATCTTCAATTCGTTTGAGTAATTCCCTATGACGAATAATCTTTTCATCACTTAATATTTCAAGAATTGGGATGAAGGTTTCATTAAATTTGGGTAAATCCATAATTCATCCTACCTTAGTTTTACAGAATGTTGTAATATCAGATTAATATAAACTATTTGTTCAAAATAATCAAAGGATTTTGGAAATTTGGCTTGCGTGGGATGTGGTCTTTAGGTGATAAGTATATTTCACCTAAAGAATGGAGAAAAGCAAACAAGAAATAAACAGATTTTCCATTTAGTTTTTTATTTTAGCATTCACTGCATTCGGCAAGTTATCTTCTATTGAGTCAACCCCAATAATTCCTCGTAATACTCATCAAAATATCTGACCGATCCATCTACCCTATCCAGATTGTCATCCCTCTGAATTATCCTAAACTATGTAAAACAGGTAAAAGTTTTAGTAATTATGAAGTAAATTCCATATTTTTTTTGTTAATTAACACACCTATTCTTACCCTGAAAATGGTGTAACTGTATAATATTTAAATCATTATGCTATAACTATTTATTTTTGCATGATTTTTGCGTATACTTAACTAACAAGATAAAGCCAAACCTGCTGTGAAACAGGGGCGGAAAACTACGGATCTTAGTTTAAAAGCTTTGAGGTAAAAGATAGGAAAGTAATTTCTGCGAGGTGACATGAAAAGGTGTCTGAGATTATCAGTTGTAGGATTATTGACATTTGTCGTGATTGGATGGTCGCATGCAACACCATTATATTATACTTTTAATGGATTAACGACCGGAGCGGCTTGGGACGGTGCAGGTATAGTTGCTATTGATGGGGGTAATGCTATATCTTACACTTTTTTAGTGGATTTTGAGGCATCAGCTTTTCAATTACTCAACAATGACATACGAGTTTATATGAATGACTATACTGATAGTAGCTTACAACAGTATGATTATTTTTTTGCTGATTACATAGCTGGATCAATCTTATGCCCTATTAATGGTGGATATTTCTTTTCCCCCAACAGTGTGAAGGAATATAACTATGGTGTCAATGAAACCAACCAAAACGATCCTTCGAGAGAAAGAGGTATTTTAGCAGGAGGCAGTGACAATTCTGTCCTATATATTCTTAGCACGAATATAGTTTTAGATTGGATGATTGGAGATCAGTTCACAGGTCGTAATCATGCATATGATCCAAGCCGAAATCGTTACGAGGGTGAACCCAGAGGAATCCTCAAAGTCCTCAAAAAGAATCAGATCCGCTCTTGTCATTCCTGTTGTTGCGAAAACCAATAACATTGCACATAAAAACACTAATATCTTTTTCATTTTCCCCCTCCTTTCAATAAAAAAGCCAAGCTACCTTTAAAAGGCAACTCGGCTTTTTAGGTTAAGACACTTTTGCATTATGCCCATCCACCCCCCGATAGGTTCGCATTGTCTTTAGGTTATTAAATCATTCTATTCCGTCTTAATGCATGCAAAAATCATGCAAAATCACATAGTTATGTTGTAACGGAGCAATATCAATAGGTTGTCCCTATAATAAGAATTATCATCAAAAGATATTGTGAGTTAAATTTCATAAAACAGGGAAATCTATTTCCTACCTATGGGAACTTTATTGTCTGGAGAAAGCAACGCTGGTTTCAGATACCTTGCCAAAACATCAATCCATCAACAATTAGTTCCGATTACATATATCGCATAATCCACAAAAAATCAAAGGGCAAACCCTTTTGGTGAATCATCAGAACAATCTGACAAATTGGTTTGGATCAAACAGCAAGTTTACGGCCAAACTTTTTGTTTGACATACCACAATGTAGTATTATTATAAATTTAAGGATGCTGTCCTTTAAAATTAACAGTAACCTGAGTCAACCTCAATTTTAACAATGGGAGGAATATGATCATGAATAGACACTATATTGATTGTCGAGACTATCCTAGTGATGTGAAGTGTACTGTAGCTCTGTCGGCTAACACAAAGGAGGAGCTATTAGAAGCAGTTGTTCAGCATGGAAAGAAAGTTCATGGGTACGAAGACACCCCTGAATTTAGGGAACAGATGCTTAAGGAATTTAAAGAAGGAACGCCCCCTGCTTAGTATCAGAGCATTCGCATCACAATTACATCAACTCTGAAATAATTAAGGCCAACCAAAAGATATAGTGGTTGGCCTTTTTTTATCGAAAATTTGATGCTTTTCAAAACAAATCCTTGTAAACTGCGATTTAAATCGAATATCACAGGAATTTTCGCAACTGATATCTACCGGATTGGAGATACCACAGGTTTTAAAGCATCGAGAAGCCTGTGTAACATAGATAGCACAGGTTTGATATCTGGTTGTCCGCGATAGAAGATACAACCTGGGTTTGGGGGACAATTTATGAACTATTTTCACAAGGATTTTTTTTTGAATCAAATTGACTTAAGTCAAGGTAAAACCTTCCAGTGTTGGATACAAATAATACCACAGTGTGGCACAAAGACATAGCCGGATTCATCTTTTTTAAATCGGTTGATAGGGGGTTGCTAATGGAAGATAAAATAAAGGAGCAACTGGTCGGGGAACTATCAGAATTGCCGCAACAAGTTTCTGAATTGCAGAGGCCGGGAACCAGGCTGATGTGGGCAAAAGGTCAAATTGACCAGCACGTCGCTTTCCTGGATCTAATTTTGGAGTCCATACCGAATCCCTTTTATGTCATTGATGTTTCTGATTATACAATCAAATTGGCAAATTATGCTGCTCAGTTTGGTCGGTTATCAAAAGACGTGACCTGTTATGCTCTTACACATAAAAGCGATAGGCCATGTTGTTCGGCAGAACATCCCTGCCCGCTTGAGGAAATAAAGAAGACCAAGCTTCCAATGACGGTAGAACATCTTCATTATGACAAAGACGGGAACGTTCGAAATGTTGAAGTCCATGCTTTCCCTATTTTTGACAGGAATGGGAATGTCTCACAAATAATTGAGTCCGTGCTGGACATTACCGCCTCTAAGACAGCAGAAAAATCTCTAAAATGGGAATTAGCAGTAAATTCTGCCTTGTCCGACACTTACAAGCCGTTGGTCTCCCCCGGGGCTTCGATTAAGGACATGTCCAAAACAATATTAGACAGGGCAAAAACACTCACGGGGAGTAAGCACGGATACGTGTCATCCATCGACCCGATCACGGGTGATAATGTTGGGCATACGCTTACCGAGATGCTTAAGGGCCAGTGTAATGTCTCAGACAAGAACAAAAGGATTGCCTTCACACAAGGAAAAAACGGACTTTACACTGGACTCTGCGGACATTGTTTGAATACGTTTGAAGGGTTTTTCACTAATTTACCCGAAACCCATAAAGCAAAAAAAGGAGTCCCTAAGGGACATATGCCTATTCAACGTCTACTGTGCGTGCCGGTGATGCTGGGTAACGAGTTGGTTGGTCAAATTGCACTGGCCAATAAGGAGGAAGACTACATTGAACGGGAACTTGAGGCGATTAGTCGATTGGCTCAATTTTACGCATTAGCCATTCAACGCAAGCGGGCCGAAGATGCGTTGAAAGAATCGAATGATGAACTTGAAAGGCGTGTAGATGAACGCACGGCGGAGCTCTTGAAAAGCTACCAGGAAGGGGCTTTCTGTCGAGAGACCTTCGGAGCCTACCTTAGCGATGAAATAGCCTCAGAAATACTCGCATCCCCTGAAGGTGTCAAACTTGGCGGTGAGATTAGAGAAATGACTGTTCTCGTATCTGATCTCAGGGGATTCACTTCCACCACCGAATCCATGGAACCTCATAAAATTGTAAAAATAATCAACCGGTATCTGGAAAAGATGATCGATATTATTACGCGCCATGAGGGGACCATCGACGAATTTACAGGAGATGGAATCCTTGTATTTTTCGGAGCTCCGCGTCTGACTATGGACCATGCTTGGCGGGCTTTGGCCTGTGCCCTTGAAATGCAGGAGTCCATGAAGGAATTTAACGAGGAAAATCTCAGTTTGGGTTTTCCACAGCTAGAAATGGGAATCGGCATCAGCTGCGGCCAATTGGTCGTGGGGAACATAGGATCAGAGAGACGCAAGAAATACGGAGCTGTAGGAAGTGCCATAAATACAGCATTTCGGTTGGAAGAGAAGGCCCGACCAGCGGAGATATTGGTCGATCAGGCAGTCAAAGACGGGCTTGGGGAGAAAGTGCAAACCAGTGCATACTGGAAGGACAATCTTAAAGGCATAGGCGATACGGTTATCTATCGTGTGACTGGGATAAACGAGATTTAGGCATAGTTAGGAGTCCGGAATATGAATATGTAGTGGCTAACCTCCCTAAATTTATTCCTTTTTCTCAGACGTTGGGTTACAGATATCTTGCCAATATCACAGTTTTACAGAATGTTGTAATACCAGATTGATATATAAACTACTTCCACAAAAAGATCAAGGCAGTCTACTTGCTTTCCCACAAACTAAATGATAAGCAAAAAGCGTAGCCTGTGGTCTTTAGGAGACAAATATATTTCACCAAGAGACTGGTGAAATATGAACAAAAGCTGAAATTCTTTCGTAGCGGATCAATATCTAATATTCGACTATAGGAGGAGATAAAATTATGAATAAGGTATCATACTATATTGCAATTTGTATCTGTGTTATAGCTTTAGCAGGATGTGCTTCCGCTCAAAGAGGTGCAATGTCAAGAGCGCATTCCGGTATAGAAAAAGGGGAATATGAATTTGCTTTGAAAAGACTTTCCCAAGCAGAAAAATATGTAGATCCAACACCTGAGTTGAAAGCTGAGATAGTCTATCTAAGAGCCACTTGCTATGAGGGATTGGAGAGATACAGCGAGGCGATAGGGGCTCTCAGATATATCATAGATAAATTTCCTGATACGAGTTATGCATACCAAGCTAAAGAGAAACTACGAAAGCTAGAAAAAAGAAATTAAGCGAGTAAGAAGTCGAACAAATCAGTGGAGCTGACGGCGTGTAGATAGCGGTTTTACGTAAAGGCCGTCCAAGATCGAAATTCATTTAGGCCGCAGCTCACCTAAATCGAACCCCGCAGTGAGTTGCAAAGTTAAGCGCAATTAGGATGGCATTTTTATGATGAAGCATGATGAAGAGAAACTCTTTTTAGTA
>JAUWMJ010000259.1 GCA_030613225.1 Desulfobacterales bacterium | reverse complement strand
TTTCCAGTTTCAAACAGTTTCTTCAATCCCTTGCTCTTAAATTTTTTAATCATGAGCTACAGTGTAACGTATTACGTATCAGGTTGCAATATTTTTTTAGTGGGATCAAATGGAGGAACGTTCACGTTCAGAGGTGGGCAGGGCAGCGAAGGTCTTTGCTTATATCAATTAAGGATGGTTCCTCAGTAAATGATCTTGAAATTCCGAGTGATACCAAAACAACAGATGGCCATCACATTACGAGTTTTGCTTTACTATCTTAAACATTATTCAACCCAGTTTTCCAGATGCAGATTGACAACTTTTTCAAATTCTTTGATATTGTTGGTACCAATGTCATGTCTTGCGATCGGGCTAAACCTGCTATGAGGAGATCATAAGGACCAATTAGCATTCTTTTTTTTTCAAGTTGAGCACGAATAATTGCGGCTTCTATGGCAGAAGAACGATCCAGGTTAATAAGGTTCAATGGCAAAAGGAATTTTGCAAGGGCGTCCTTGGAACGTTGCGGATATTGACTTTTTTCGACTCCATATTGAAGTTCAAATAGGGTAATTGTGGAGATTGCAACATCCTGTGGTAAATGTTGCCTGAATCGATCGAGAACCTCCGGTGGACGTATTTTAATAAGGTATATGCAAATATTGGTATCAAGTAGATAGTGCATTAGAAAGATTCTCTCTTCTGCATGGCAGGCTGATTACGTCCGTCTTTCATAAAGTCTTCCGGAAATTTACTGAGAGAGTCGAACAACGAGTCCCATGTCGTTTCTATCGGCTCCAGTATAACCTGGTTGCCGTTTTTGAATATTTTCACTTCATTTCCAGGCATTCTAAATGCCTTGGGTAGTCTTACTGCTTGAGAACTTCCATTCTGAAATAATTTTGCTGTTTCCATTTTATCATCCCTCCTTATCGTATATATTCTTAGTATGTACATTAATAGCCTCAAAGTCAACCGAGACAAAAGCGTAATCAGGGACGAATTATGGATTAATCGATGATTCAAGAAAACCATTTTTGAAATAGATTGGCCACAGACGCACACAGACTGACACAGACTGAAAAGCCGTATATAATATTTTTTGGAACTTTTTTGTCTGCCTCTTGTCTAAGCAGATAAACACAACAAAAACAAAAGGAGGTTACCCATGAAACTAAGAAAGATAACATTAACGATTATGATCGCAGCTCTTGGGCTGCTTGTGGCAAAAACCGTTTTAGCACAACCGGAAAAAGGTGCAGATAAGACATTATCACCTTATTTCTTTGTGAAAAGTGATGATGCTGATACAGACCGGTTGCCGCTGAAATCGACCGCGGCAAAGGTAAATATTTCAGGCGTTATTGCTGATGTCATTATTACACAGGTTTATAAAAATGAAGGCAAAAAGCCTTTAGAGGCTATTTATGTGTTTCCCGCATCCACCAGGGCCGCAGTTTACGGGATGAAAATGACCATCGGCGAACGTATTATTACCGCTAAAATTCGAGAGCGTGAGGCAGCCCGTCGTGAATATGAGCAGGCAAAACAGGAAGGAAAGAGTGCATCACTTCTGGAGCAACAGCGGCCCAATGTATTCCAGATGAACGTGGCAAATATTCTGCCTGGGGATATTATAAAGGTGGAGCTAAAATATACCGAGTTGCTGATTCCTACCGATGCTGTTTACGAGTTTATTTATCCCACGGTTGTAGGGCCTCGCTATGTTGACCAGCAGTCAGAGCAGACAGGATCATCTGAAAACTGGACGGCAAATCCATATCTTCATGAGGGTGAATCGGCCCCATATACCTTTCATATGAAAGTGGATCTTGCGGCAGGTCTTCCAATCCAGGACATAAATTGTGCAACACACAGGGTCAATATCCGATACAAGGGATCGAATTTTGCATCAATTAAGCTTAACTCATCTGAACAATATGGCGGCAACCGTGATTTTATATTAAAATACCGGCTTGCGGGAGGGAAGATAGAAACAGGGCTTCTTCTTTTCAAGGGAAAAAAGGAAAACTTTTTCCTGCTAATGCTTCAACCCCCTGAACGGGTAACAGAGGAGCAGATACCGCCGCGTGAGTATATCTTCATTGTGGACGTTTCAGGCTCTATGAATGGTTTTCCTTTAAATATATCCAAAAAGCTTCTTAAGGATCTAATCGGTAATCTTCGTCCATCCGACAGGTTTAATGTTCTTTTGTTTGCAGGGGGTTCAACTGTAATGTCAGAAAAGTCTTTGCCGGCAACCCGCCAGAACATTAATCATGCAATCAATGTCATTGAGCGCCAGCGGGGCGGCGGAACCAGATTGCTTCCCGCACTCAGAAAAGCCCTGTCTTTGCAGGGAACAGAAGGATACTCCCGCAACGTAGTCATTGTCACAGATGGTTATGTCTCTGTTGAAAAAGAAGCTTTTGACCTGATTAGAAACAATCTCGGAAATGCAAATATGTTTGCCTTTGGTATAGGATCGAGCGTAAACCGTCATCTTATCGAAGGCATGGCAAGAGTCGGTATGGGAGAACCATTTATCATTACCCTTCCTGATGAAGCATCTGAAAAGGCTGCAAAGTTCAGAAAGCTGATTGAGTCGCCGGTTTTGACAGGAATTACCGTAGATTTCGGTAAGTTTAAGACCTATGATATTGAACCTCCCAGTATTCCCGATGTAATGGCTCAGCGTCCGGTTATTCTTTTCGGCAAGTGGCGCGGCAGGCCCCAGGGCAATATACTTGTTAAAGGAATTACCGGAGACCACACCTACAGGAAAAAAGTAAACGTGGCCAATGTAAAACCATTAAAAACAAACTCGGCTCTTCGTTATTTGTGGGCAAGGCACCGTATAGCACTTCTGGCCGATTATAATCGATTAAGCCCTAAAGATGAGCGCGTAAAAGAGGTAACAAGTCTTGGCTTAACCTATAACCTTTTAACCAAATATACTTCATTTGTTGCAATCGACACGCAGATCCGGCTAAAAGACGGCAAGGCTCAGACAGTAAAGCAGCCTTTACCCCTGCCCCAGGGCGTTTCCGATTACGCTGTGGGAGGAAGATCTCGCATTGCAAAAGGAATCTCAACCCTTGGAGCTTCCCCATCTTTAATGGTTCGCAAAAGCAAACCGATGGAAGTAAAGGAAGAAAGTTGCGATTACAAAAAGGATGCTCCTTTATCATCAGGGACCATTTCAGACAAAGAGGATCATAAACGGATTCATATTAAATTAGGTAAAATTTCTGTAACCGGCGGATTGAAAAGAGAAGCAATTGTAACAATACTTGAAAAGTCTATACCCTCAGTAAACCGATGCTACGACAAGAAACCCTGGTGGCAATGGAATGTAAAAGGAGAGATTGTTTTTAAACTAACTGTCGATTCCAGTGGCAGGGTGACAAAAGTAAGTATGATCGCAGGCACAAAGAAGGTCAAAGCACTTGAAGACTGCATCATTCATAAACTCAAAGCCCTTCAGTTTCTGTCTTCAAAAGGAAGTAAAGAGGGTACGATTACTGTTACGTTTATTTTAAAATAAAACTGAACTTTAGGATAAGAACTTTTACAAAGTAGTTATCGGGCCGATTTTGACCATGCCTTCCCGGTATGGTCAAAATCGGCAACCGATATTCACAAATCAAAGTTTCTCTAAAATAAAGATAGAAATATACTTATTCAGACCTCGTTATTCACCTTACAAAAATGACCGGAGACCTTGATATACCATGGAATCGCAAAATAATTGGACACCAGCCCGGTCTGGGTTATAAGGTTCAGGGTTCCCGGTTCAAGGTTAAGTGCTTAGCGCTTTTTTTCTTACCTATTGATTCCTTTGGGTTAATGTGATGGCGGATAACCTCTGAACCTTTGAACTTTGAACCTTTCAACCCAAAGCATAGACTGGAAACGGAGCTTTTTGTCCAAAATATTGCACCATGATACGCTATAATCTACGAGGTCTGTATTAAATATCTGCGTGGACGTAATTATATCGTGTCGACTCCACCGAAGAACAAAATAAGCTAATCTTTTCGAAGGAACGTATAATGGCCTTACTGACAACAACCATTGGAGCCTATCCCAAACCGGATTACATACCTACGCCGGACTGGTTTAGGGAGGGGGTCACAAGGCTCTCAAACCCAACTGAAGCCTACCACAAATATATGGCCAACTTGCCGGATAACATCGAAGAAATTCTTGACCGGGGCACGCGAGAAGTCGTCAATGACCAGGTGAATGTCGGTGTAGATATCCCCACAGACGGTGAGGTGCGACGAGAAAATTACATTCATTACCACTGCCGTCACATCGATGGCATTGACTTCTCAGACTCAGCCCAAAAAGTGTCGCGGCAAGGCGCGTGGGTTGCCAACCTGCCGACCGTCACCGGCCCGCTTAAAGCCCGCAACCATTTTCTACCCCGCGACTACCGCATCGCTCAGGCCGCCACCGACCGTCCGGTCAAAATCACTGTGCCTGGCTCTATGACTATTACTGACTCCATTGCCGATGTGTACTACAACGACGATAAACGTTTGGGGTCGGCCCTGGCTGCCGCGCTCAACGAGGAAATTCTGACCCTGGCCGAAGCTGGCTGCTCATGGATTCAGGTTGATGAACCGGTTTTCGCCCGTAAGCCGGACGCGGCGCTAGATTACGGCTTTGAAAATCTGGAACGCTGCTTTCAAGGAGTACCGGATCATGTAACCCGCGCTGTTCATATGTGCTGTGGCTATCCCGATTACTTGGACCAGGAGAATTTTCAAAAGGCTGACCATATGGCTTACTTTCAGATAGCCGATGCCATTGAAGACTCAAGCACCAGAGCCATCTCGCTTGAAGATGCCCATCGTCACAATAATCTATCGTTGTTGGAACATTTCAAAACCACCACGGTTATGCTTGGAGTCGTTGCCATTGCCAAATCCTGCATAGAGACGGTTGAGGAAATCACCGACCGTTTACAGGCCGCTCTTAATCACATTGATGCGGACCGGCTTTTAGCCGCCCCGGACTGCGGTCTGGGTTTTTTCAACAGAGAACTGGCTTTGGCCAAGCTGGAAAATATGGTGACGGCTGCTAAAGCTGTGGGCTAGGGAGTCGGGCTTCAACATGCTTGATGTCATAATTTTGAAGGGATATTTTGATGGATGTATCTGCAAAACAACTTGTTACCTTGTTTAAAGAAGCAATAAACATTCAACAACCAAACACACTAGAAGGAAGTGTAGAAAGCATAAGAAATTACTATAAAATGACTCGGCAATTTGCTACTATGGCTAATA
>JAUWMJ010000109.1 GCA_030613225.1 Desulfobacterales bacterium | reverse complement strand
ATGTATTTTTTTCAGGTGCTCCCGGGCGACATGTGTATATATCTGGGTTGTAGAAATGTCAACATGACCGAGCATGAGCTGAACAGCTCTTAAATCCGCACCACCTTCAAGGAGATGACTGGCAAAGGAATGACGCAGGCTGTGAGGAGTTATTTTCTTGTTAAAGCCGGCCTTTAGAGCATAGCGTTTTAAAAGTTTCCAGAAACCCTGACGCGTCATGGGTTTTCCTGCACGGGCGACAAAAAGATACCGGCTGGCGATATCTTTTAAAATTAATGGTCTTGCAGTCTTAAGGTAGTCATCGATTTTTTCTTTTGCAAAAAGGCCGATGGGAACAACCCTCTCCTTTGATCCCTTACCGAAAACCCTGACAAAACCGGCTTCCAGGTTTACATCCTGGAGTTTAAGATTAATTAATTCAGAAACTCTTAAACCGGCTGCATAGAGAAGTTCAATCATAGCTGCATCCCTGGATCCGGTGGGAGTATTTGTATCAGGAATGCTCAAAAGAAGTTTTATCTCTTCTACAGAAAGGACATCCGGAAGTTTAAGACCGCTTTTAGGAAGATCAATAAGTCGCGTTGGATCATGATTAAGTATTTTTTCCTGTACCATGAACCTGTAAAAGCCACGGATCGTAACAAGGTGTCTGGCTCTTGACCTGGCGCATAGACCAGCATTCCTCATGGCGATCAAGTGTTTTAAAATGACAGGCGTGTCGGCATCTGAAATATCTTTGACTCCATTATTTTCAAGAAATGACAGATACATGGCCATGTCACTGCCGTATGAATCTAGTGTTTTAGCAGACAGACCTTTTTCTACTAAAAGGTAATTTAAATACTGGTCTGTAAGAGTGTCAAGTTCAGGCATGGTCTGTCAAATCCCGATTAGAAAATCAGCAGGGTCTATTTGATTAAGCACTTCAACGCCGTTATCTCTGACTACAACCATATTTTCAAGCCTGATTCCGCCCCAGCCTGGAATATAAATTCCGGGTTCAACGGTAAACACCATTCCCTGCTCAAGCTTTATATCTTTTAAAGTGCTTATCCTGGGCCCTTCATGCACAGCAAGACCGGTGCCGTGCCCCAGGCCGTGGCCGAATTTTCCTTTAAACCCGGATTTTTCAATATGATCACGCGCGATTTTGTCCACAGCTTTTGAACTCATACCGGGCTTAATAGCATCTGTTGCCATTCGCTGGGCGTCATGTAGGGTCGTAAAAACTTTTTTAAATGTTTTATCAGGCGGGCCGATAATTACAGTTCTTGATATATCACTGCAGTAACCGTCAAGTCTTGCACCCCAGTCAAAAAGAATCGGTTCACCTGCTTTAATCTCTCTGTCTGAAGGAATGGCGTGAGGGAAAGCGCTGTTTGGTCCTGATGCGACAATAGTGGGGAAGGATAATGACTGGGCCCCTGCTTCACGCATTTCTTTCTCCATCGCCCATGCGAGCTGCCTTTCAGTCATGCCGGGTTTAATTGTGCTTTTGATATGTTTAAAAACAGATTCAGCAATTAAAAGGGCTTTTTTTAATGTATCGATTTCTGTTTCATCTTTTATCAACCGCAGATTTTCCACAATATCTTCGGCAGGAACAAGCTCCACATGAATCCCTGCGGACTCAAGTTCTGCAGCAATTTTACTGTGTTGCATAAAGGACATACGCACGCTTTCAAAGCCGAGTCTTTTTATACCCAGCATATTTGCTATATTCGGAAGTTCTTTTGCCAGCTCTTTATAACAGGCTATTTCAAAAAGGGGCGCTTGGTTTTTTGCCTGCAACTCGTAGCGTGAATCTGTGGCAAGAATAAGTTTTGAGTCGGTTATAAATAGAGCCCCTGCTGATTCGTCAAACTGGGTATCTTCTCCTGTAAAACCGCATAAGTATCGACGGTTTTCTTCAACAATAACCATGAGAGTATCAAATTTCTTTTCAGCCAGGGATTTTCTGAGAAGCAAAAGTCTGTTCTTAATTGTTTTTTCCAATATAATCTCCTGTGGGAATTGTTCTTTATTATAAAGCAGATTTAAAAATACCAACACTTATAACCAGAAATCGTGATTTGAATCAAGAATTGATTTTACGGCATTGACAGAGAAAACCCGGTCACTGTTTTTGCAGAATTTCGAATGCAGGTAAGGAAAAGAATTGGTGAATTCGTAAAAAGTCATTTTTCACCACAGAGGTCGCAGAGAACACAGAGAAAATCATATTATATTAATTGGTTATCTCTGTGAGCTCCGTGTTCTCTGTGGTAAATACGACTTTTTACGAGACCGTCAAGATTTGTCCAAATACATCATAATCCCCCGAGCTGCTCTTTTCCCATCGGCAATGGCCTTTACGACAAGTGACTGACCCAGGGTGATATCTCCGGCAACAAAAACACCGTCAACATTTGTCATGTTCTTTTCATCTGACTTTACATTTCCTCTTTGATCGAATAATACTCCCATGTCTTCGAAAATCTTATTTTTTTCAGGGCCCAAAAATCCCATTGCCAGCAGAACCAGATCAGCCTCAACCTCGAAATCGGTCCCGTCCTTTTCTATGGGCACAATGGGGCCTCCTTTTGTTTTAGGCTTCCATTCCACTTCAACACATCTGAGCTTTTTGAGTATATTGTTATCCCCGACAAACTTTTTTGTCATCACGGACCAGCGCTGCTCACCCCCCTCATCGTGGGCATGAGTTTGGCGCAATTGAATCGGCCAAAGAGGCCATGGTGTTAATACAGACCTGTTGACCGGCGGTTTCGGCAGGATCTCAAATTGATAAACCTTTTTGGCACCCTGGCGTAAGGCTGTGCCGAGACAATCCGAACCCGTATCACCGGCACCAATAACAACCACCGTTTTCCCGGAAGCCGTTATTTCTTCTGAAGAAACAATCGGCTCACCACTAATCCTTTTGTTTTGCTGAGTCAGGTAATCCATTGCAAAAAAAATACCTTTTAACTCACGTCCGGGTATGGAAAGATCCCTTGGTTGCCGGGCCCCACATGCCAGACATATAGCATCAAAACGTTTTGTCAGGTAGCTGTAAGAAATGTCCTCGCCGACCGAGATACCCATCTCAAAAACAACGCCTTGTTCCTGCATCAATTTGATCCGGCGTTCTACAACCCATTTTTCAAGCTTAAAATCCGGAATTCCATACCTGAGAATACCGCCGGGATACTTAGCATTGTCGTAAATGGTAACCTGGTATCCTGCTTTGTTAAGTGAATCGGCCACAGTGAGTCCGGCAGGTCCTGAACCTATTATTGCAACACGATTCTCAAGCCGAATCGCAGCACTTCCTGAACCTATATAACCCCTTTCAAAACCCTTTTCGATTATTGCCAGCTCTATCTGTCTGATGGTTACGGGCTCTCCGTTAATTCCCGCCACACAGGCGGCTTCGCAAAGAGCCGGGCAGATACGACCTGTGAACTCGGGAAAGTTGTTTTGGGATAACAATATATTCAATGCCTCAGGCCAGTTCCCCCTGTACACATAATCGTTGAATTCGGGACACACATTGGACACAGGGCAACCATATGCATGGCAAAATGGCGTACCGCAATTAATGCACCGGGCAGCTTGACTTTTGAGCTCCTCGTCGCTCAATTGCAATTCAACGGCCTTGAAGTCTTTTACTCTTTCTTCCTTAAGACGATATCCGGGATCCTTGCGTTTATATTCAATAAAACTTCTCAGGTTACCCATGCTGCACCTCGTCTCTTTCCGTAGCCTCGTCTTCCTTGCTCATTTTCCCAAGGACCCTGCGGTATTCCATGGGAAAGACCTTTATAAAATACGGCAGTCTTGCATCCCAGTTAAGAAGTATTTCAGCTGCCTTTTTGCTGCCTGTGTATTTAACATGTCGGGTAATCATTTCTTTTATTTCTTCAATATCTTTTTCTTCCCGGACCAACTCCAGGTCCACCATCTCCAGGTTACAATTCCTGTCAAAAAGCCGGTCAGGATCATAAACATAGGCGATACCGCCGCTCATTCCTGCGGCAAAATTCATGCCTGTATCTCCGAGAACAACAACCCTGCCCTCTGTCATGTATTCACATCCATGATCTCCGACCCCTTCGACCACTGCACAGGCTCCACTGTTTCTGATGGCAAACCGTTCTCCGACTTTACCAAGGATATAAACTTCTCCCCCGGTTGCTCCATAAAGGATAACATTACCTGCAATGATATTCTGAGACGGATCAAAATCGGCTCCTGAATAAGGCTTCACAATGATCCTGGCGCCTGATAATCCCTTGCCCATATAGTCATTGGCTTCACCTTCAAGAATAAACGTTAAGCCACTTGCACCAAATGCGCCAAAACTCTGTCCCGCCGCGCCTTTGAAATTGCAAATAATGGTATCGTCAGGCAACCCTATATTTCCATATCTTTTGGCGATCTCCCCGGATAACATGGCACCAACCGTCCGATTTACATTTCTTATGGGCAGTTGAATGTTAACCTTTTTTTTGGACTCCAGCGCCTCCTTTGCTTGAGAAATAAGTTCTCTATCCATAACCCCTTCAATATTGTGCTGCTGTGGTTCAGTACAACGGCGAGGTGAACTATCATTCTTTTCAGGCATTTCCGGCATTTCCGGGCGATAAAAAATATTTGAGAAATCGAGGCCCTTTGTCTTCCAGAAATCTACTGCACTGTTCATCTCAAGCAGGTCGGATCTTCCTATTAAATCATCCATTTTAGAAAATCCAAGTTGAGCCATATACTCGCGCACTTCCCGGGCCACCATGGTAAAGAAGTTTTGCACATACTCCGATTTACCTGCAAATAATCTTCGTAATTCAGGGTCCTGGGTTGCAATGCCTACAGGGCAAATATTACTGTTGCATTTTCTTAGTAATACACAACCTATGACAACAAGGACGGCTGTAGCAAATCCATATTCTTCGGCTCCCAGAAGGGCGGCAATAATAACGTCACGGCCTGTTTTCATCTGGCCATCCACCTGGACTCTGATTCGGCTTCTCAATTTGTTCAGGACAAGGGTCTGATGTGTCTCGGAAAGGCCCAATTCCCAAGGTGCGCCCGCATGCCTCATGGATGAAAGGGGTGCAGCACCTGTCCCGCCGTCATAACCGCTTATTAGAACCATATCGGCGTGTGCCTTGGATACACCTGCAGCGATTGTGCCAACTCCAACCTCGGACACAAGTTTTACTGAAATCCGGGCATCCGGGTTTACATTTTTCAGATCAAAGATCAATTGTGCAAGGTCTTCAATGGAATAGATATCATGATGGGGAGGAGGAGAGATAAGCGTGACGCCGGGTGTCGAATGTCGCACACGTGCAATCTCTTCGTTTACCTTGTGGCCGGGCAATTGACCACCTTCACCCGGTTTAGCGCCTTGTGCCACCTTGATCTGAAGTTCCCTGGCATTAACCAGGTATTCCGTAGTCACCCCAAAACGGCCACTTGCCACCTGCTTTACAGCACTTGAGCGGTTGTCTCCATTAGGAAGGGGTTTGTATCTCGCCGGATCTTCACCACCTTCACCGCTGTTACTCATGCCGTTTAAGCGGTTCATGGCGATGGCAATGGTTTCATGGGCTTCACGACTGATGGAGCCAAAAGACATGGCACCTGTAATAAATCGCTTTATAATTTCGGATGCCGGTTCAACTTCTTCGATAGGAATATGTTTCGTTTTGACAAAATGGAACATGCCGCGTAGCGTTGATAATCTCTCAGACTGATTGTTGATAAGCTCAGCGTACTCACGGTATAAACCATAGTCATTCTTGCGCGTTGCCTGCTGAAGACTGGTTATGGACTCAGGTGTCCAAAGGTGCCTTTCCCCGTCCCGGCGCAGGCTGTAATACCCGCCGCTGGGAAGAATTGCCGGGGCATCTGTGGCATTGTCGTTTGCCGCCCGATACCTTGCGTTTGCCTCGACGGCAATCTCATCAAGACCGATACCCTCTATGGGCGAGGGGGTTCCCTTAAAGTATCTGTTGACAAGGTCGCTATTAAGACCAATGGCTTGAAAGACCTGAGCGCTACGATAACTTCGAAGAGTGGAGATCCCCATTTTCGACATGATCTTAAGCAAGCCCTTGCAAAGTGCCTTGATATAGTTTTCGATGGCCACTCCGACAATCAGTTTTTTACTCAACTCTCCTTTCAGGGCCATTGCCGCAATCGTCTCAAAGGCTAGATAAGGGTTGACTGCCGTTGCGCCATAGCCTAGAAGAAGAGCAATATGCATTACTTCCCTTGCCTCACCGGTTTCCAAAATAAGCCCTGCACTGGTACGCTTGCCTTTGCCGGCCAGATATTTATTAACTGCAGATACTCCGAGAAGCGCCGGTATTGGCGTAAAATTTTCAGGAAGATCCCTGTCACTTAAAATAAGTATGGAATTTCCTTTAGCCAGGGCCTTTTCGCTTTGTTCACATAGCTGTTGCAGGGCCATACCCAGCTGTCTTCCGGAACCGCCCGCAGGAAAACCTAAGGGCAAAGTTAATGCCCGAAAGCTTTCCAGATTCAAATGCCTGATACGCTGTAAATCCTCATTGGCAAGGATTGGATGCCGCAACTTGAGTAAACGGCTGTTTTGAGGAATTTCCGAGAGAATATTTCCAGGGTTACCCATAAATGTCATTAATGACATAACCAGTTCCTCACGAACCGGATCAATAGGCGGGTTAGTCACCTGTGCAAATAATTGTTTAAAATAAGAATAGAGCAACTGACTGTTTTCTGAAAAAACTGCAAGAGGGGTGTCAGCCCCCATGGATCCCACAGGTTCCTGACCGTTTGAGGCCATCGGGTCTATCAATGTCTTTAGATCTTCCCGATTATATCCAAAGAGCCTCTGACGGAATAAAAGACGGTCGTAATCCGGTTCAATGGATGCTACATCCGAATAAAATGATCGCAGGGTAATCTTGTTTTCTTCAACCCACCTGCGATAGGGTTGTTGCCTGGCACACAATGTCTTGATCTCCCCATTGAAAAGTACCCGTTTTTTATTCAAGTCAACAAGAATCATCAGGCCTGGACGTAAAGCGCCTTTTTCAGCAATCTCATCAGGAAGAAAATCAAGGACACCTGCTTCTGATGCAAAAACCATAAAGCCTTTTTTTGTGATAGTGTAACGGGCCGGGCGCAGGCCATTGCGATCCAGCATGGCACCGACCTGGATGCCATTTGAGAATGCGATGGCTGCCGGACCGTCCCATGGCTCCATCAACCCAGCATGATATTCAAAAAATCCGCGTTCGTCAGGTCCGATAGGGTATTTATCGCCCCATGCTTCGGGCACAAGCATCAACATGGAGTGGGAAAGAGAGCGGCCTCCATTAACAAGGAGTTCAAGGGCGTTATCAAGACATGAAGAATCACTTCCCGTTTCGTCGATTACAGGAAATATCTTCTTGATATCATGGCCGAACAGATCTGATTTCAAAGAAGGTTCCCGTGATCTGATGAGATTCAAGTTGCCACGCAATGTGTTGATTTCCCCGTTATGGGCCATGTATCGAAAGGGTTGAGCAAGTTCCCATGAAGGAAATGTATTGGTACTGTACCTTTGATGGACCACAGCGAGTGCGCTGGTTACTGAAGGATCACTCAAGTCCCTGTAAAAACCAGGCAACTGCGTGGCCGTAAAAAGGCCCTTGTACACGATGGTCGTGCAGGACATGCTGGGAATATAGAAAATATCATCATCGCCTACCAATTCTATTGCACGGCGTTCCGCTATCCTGCGAATAACATAAAGTTTGCGTTCGAGCGCCGAATTATCAAAACCGTTACCATCCACAAGGCATTGCATAATCACGGGTTGTTCTTCTTTGGCTTGCCCGTCAATAACACTGTCATCCACAGAAACAGGGCGCCAGCCAAGAAAGCTCAAACCCTCAGCGCTAACGGTATTTTCTAAGATTTGAACACACTTTTCCCGAGATTTCCTGGATTGAGGCATGAAAATCATACCCACCCCATAACTCCCGGGCTTTGGCAATCTAATCCCAAGGTGCTTGCAATCACGACGAAACATTGCATCAGGAAGCTGAAATAGAATACCTGCGCCGTCACCGGTTTTTAAGTCTCCCCCGATTGCTCCTCTGTGGACCAGGTTTTCAAGGACTTTTAAACCATTTTCGATAATGGCATGGCTTTTAGTCCCATCAATATTAGCAACAAATCCGACACCACAGGCATCATGCTCATATTCAGGGTTATATAGTCCCTGTGCTGCAGGGAAATTCCCCATCTTCTTTCGA
>JAUWMJ010000007.1 GCA_030613225.1 Desulfobacterales bacterium | reverse complement strand
GGTGGAAGGAGATAAATAATGTTTGATATAAGCGAATCATTTATAAGGTTATTACTCTTTTGGGGAGGACTCCTTTTCTTTTTTTCACTGGAACTTCTATTCCCATACAGGCCCAGCTCCGTATCCAAATTGAAACGCTGGATAAACAATATCTCGTTCACCATTTTTAACAGCATCCTGCTTAACCTGCTTTTCTCAGCAGCGATTATAAGCACGGCAGCGTACGTGCAAACTAATGGATTAGGAATACTCAATTTGATTGAAGGACCAGCATGGCTCAAGATCATTGCCACAGTAGCCTTCATGGATTTCATGTTGTATATCTGGCATCTCCTAAATCACGAAATGCCGTTTTTCTGGAGGTTTCACCGTGTTCATCACTCCGATTTGAACATGGACGTCTCCACAGCGACCAGATTTCATATCGGGGAACTGGCTATATCAGCCGTTATCAAGATATGCATAATATTTTTTCTCGGTGCGAGCTACCTGGGGGTGTTGATATTTGAAAGCGCGGTGGTACTTTGTATCCAGTTCCTTCACAGCAGTCTTAAGGTTCCAAAGTGGTTCGAAGCCATCTGGTGGATATTCTTTGTGCCACCTTCCATGCACAGGATACACCATTCCGTAGTCATTAAGGAGAGGGATAAAAACTACGGCGCCATATTTTCTATCTGGGATCGGATGCTGGGCACTATGCTTACCAATGTGGACCAGAAAAGAATTCGAATTGGTGTAGGGGCATATCATAATCCGGCTAAGCTGAATTTCCACCAATTGCTGGTTATGCCGTTCACTAAATCGGTTAAGTGAAAGAGCCCGTTCAGATTTAACATTTCAGTCGGTAAAAGGAATTGTTGTTTAACATCCGTTGTATTGATATAAATTAAATCAAACCAAAGGATGAGATCTTTGAAAAATGGTAATTTTTGTTCGAGTTCAAGTCGAAGATCCCGGACTTTGAGCGGGGGAAAGCGAAATTTTTAACCACAGGAATACATGGAGTATTTCGAGGATAGCGCTAAAGGTTAGCGCTGATGCTTCACTTCGTGTCACTAAAGTGCCAAAATTTGAGCCTGTCGAAGCGAAGCGTAGATCCCGCTCATCGGGGACGCAGAAATCGGACAAAAAGTGCCGTTTTGCAAAGGTCTCGTTGCCGTGTATCCGCCCTATATTACGGACATGATAGGTTGATGGGTGACTGCTTTTGCCAGCATTAGAAATTTTATAATCGGATGTGGACGTCCGTTTCACTCTGTATATAAGACATTCAATCCAGGTCGCTGAACTTCCAGTTAGGGTCGAACTCCTGTCATTCCCTGAAATCCAATGAATGGCAAGATAATACTGTTGCCGTACATTCACGTAGAAACAGTAAATCGGCGGCGTCCGACCCATTCCTATCATTCGCCGATTCCATTGGAAGTCGAGATAGACCGGCCTGAGATTAATCAACCCATAACCCAGGAATGTGCAGTACTGCACTAGAGCTGACTTTCGGGGGCGATTTTCAAGAACCAGGCCTTGAAACGGAGCCATGAACTGGTCAGCGGCTCTTTCGTCTCGATCACTTCTTTACCATTGATGCGGCCGTGCCACTCGAGTTTTCCCTTATCATTCAGGAGTACACGATAGGTGACTGCGGCGAGTCGCTTATCGGCGCGAGAAGTCATGCCAGCGACCATCTCCTCTGAATCAATAAGCAGTCCCATCTCGGCATTGATCTCTATTGAGCGAGGATCGAGATTCAATGAGCCGACAAACAAATATCTGCGATCGATCAGAAATAATTTTGTGTGCAGCGTCATGGTGTCCGCGCCCTCTTCCGTACCCTGAACTTCACGAACAGCGTTGGCTCTCGCTTCATAAAGTTCCACACCGGCTCTAATTACGTCTTTTCGATAACGCGCGTAACCACTATGCACCGGCACGTGGTTATTTGATGCCAGAGAGTTGGTCAGGATAATCACACGCACACCTTTGTTGACGAGATGCCGAGCAAACTGTACGCCGATATCTCCGGGGACATAGTATGGCGTTATAAAGATGATTTCTTCCTCGGCGCTGAGTAACACCTCTCTCAGGTCATCTGCGAGCCGCATATGCTCTTCGCTGATTTCGTTAAGCAGCTTGTCGGGACTGTCCGATAGTACACGTGCCTCGGCAACGAACAACGGTTGGCGATCCGCCATGAGGTCCTGAAGGAGTTGACTCTCGATCGCCTGATTGTAGACCGTATCATAGGCCTCATCGAATTCTTCTGCGATGTCGGCCCGCACAGTCTCCAGATCTTCATCTGCCTTGTTGGCGGCGATCCGCTCCATCGGTACAGCGCGAGAATGATTCCAGTACTCGTCGAAAGACTCGGAGATATCACCGGCGATCGGTCCCATGGCCAGCACATCGAAATCGACGAATTCGGAGCCAGTTTTCAGCTGAAAATATTCATCAGCAATATTGCGTCCACCGACAATGCTGATCTGGTTGTCAACCGTAAATGACTTGTTGTGCATGCGCCGGTTGGCCTGTCTGAAATCGCCAACAAAATTCAGGGTGGAAAAGCCGCGACGCGAAATCGGATTGAACAAACGGACTTCGATATTCGGGTGCTGGTTAATCAACAGCAAACCTCGATCCGTTGCGGTCGTAAAGATGTCATCAAGCAGGAAGCGCACCCGAACACCCCGATCCGCCGCTTTCAGAAGTGCATTCATCATGACCGCACCCGCCATATCGTTCTTCATCAGGAAGTACTGAAGATCGATACTCTTCTCTGCAACTTCAGCCAGCCGTAATCTAACACCCAGGGCCTCCATGCCCTCTGATAGCGGATAAAAGCCGGAGAGTCCTCCGTGTGTATCTACCCACTGAGATACGCCTTCGCCCAGCCTGGTATCCACCGTATCAGTGATGGTTTCACTGTACGGCTTGGGCTCATCAAAGGACACGGTCGCGCAACCGGTGAAGGCTGTGACGAGCAGGAGCAGAATTAATATCCTGTAGAGTCGAAAATCAGTCATTTCCACCTCCTCGTTCTGTGCAAAACGACCGCAACATCAGATCAGGGAAAAACCCTCACCCCTACCAGACAGGTTGCGGATAAGTGCTGCAATTAGGGATAAGACCTTGCTTTTCTGGGTTATGAATATATGTGCAGGGCACTTGGGTGTCAAGAACTTCGTGAATACAACATGTTGAATTGACTTGATCGGGGATAAGACGCGTCCGCGGTTTGTCTTACTTAAACGGGGTCCCTGATTAAAAAACAGGATGGAAAGGCTGATTTTGGGCGCAGCACCAGGGTATAACGTGTCTGGTGTTTTTGTGCCTATTGAGTCCAGTAATCGTATGGCGGGATCTGGGAGTATGTGTCATCGTAAACGATTTGAGTAATAGTTTCAGTATTGACGGGCGGAGGTCCATGGTTACGAATTTCCCACATGTTGAGATGCTTCAATATCTTTTTGAAGAAAACTCAATATCTTCAATCTGAATTTCGCAACAGTCATCACCCTCTTTTAAACATTTGAGCAGTTTCTCTTTAACCTCAACATTCAACGCCTGATACCACCCCGCTCGCAATCCAAAACACCCGCACCGATACTCCTTTTCAGCGCTAATACTACGTAATTTTGTATTTGAGTAACACTGGTGGATGATCGCGATGTTTCGACCTGACTCCGTGGAACAGAACTCATAATCGAAGTAATCTTTCGGGAGAAATGCCTCCATGGCCAGCTTTAGCATCATCATGAATTCTTCATTATTCACTGGTTTGTTCAGGTTCATGGCCGTAATCAATCGCCGCATTTCCACATGCCCAACCCTTTGACAAACCTCCAGATTTATCTTGTTTGCTACATCCCAGCCCGCATTCATCACCATAGACATCATCCAATGTGAATCGCATGTCCAGCGACTCTTGATTATCATTTCACGCATTTCATCACCGGAAATATCTTTCAACATTGCGCTTGCTGTTTTAGTCATTTGATTGTCCATATTTAAAATCCTTTCGGACCTCTCGGCCCTTTTCAAAGCATCTGTTCTCCCTGTAAAATTTCGGTTAATCTTATTTTCAACATCATTGCTTATATATCCGGCCAATGGTCCTGAATCCTTAAAATCCCTGAAAAACACCCAGTCCTTTTCCTTTGGAGTGATGTCCGGGCACATGAGAATATATTTTGCAAGAATGACGCAAATATCGTATGAAGGCCGTTTCCCGTCGAGGTCTGTAAACCCCTGGTTTGTGACTATGAACTTTTTGTTAAAAACAAAAATAGTTTTTGAGTCATTCGTTTTTATACCTAATTTTGAGGCAAGATGATTTAGATCAATATGTTTGAGTCTGTTCAGGTAGTGGATATAATTTTTTTTAAACACTGGATTGGATTCGGACATAGTTGGAATTCTCCGTTTTTTAGTTTGTTATGTTGTAAGATAAAACAACCCATCAATGCTCTGAAAGCCGCATTCCTCCGTGCGTTCGATGCTTTACCGGCAGTACCTTTTCACGAACCCGGACATCAGCCAGAAAAAAACTCGGTTGCGGGACCTGGGAAGCCGTTTGCATTCGGGCTTGCAGGCATGCGTTGCAGGCGGAAGTTCGTTTCGATCTATTTCTATAAACTCATATCTCAGTTCCCGATACTGCAAATACAGGTGCAGGCGTTTGGAAAAGCCTGCGTGCCTGTATTCATCCAGAAAATCGCTTGTTGTCCGTTGCATTTGCTTTACCTCCTCTTTGTGGATCTGCCGGTCTCAATCCAGGTTTCAAGAACTCTCATCACACAATAATATTCTCCTTCAATATATAGCTTGATTTATACCAGCAAAAGTGGCATATATGACATATAAAATGTCAATTGCGCCTAAATAAGGGGATAACATGAAAAGGGTTACAATTCTGGCCATGTTCAACACAATGGCTTCGACGGTTATTGGTCCCATGGATATCTTTTATCAGACCGGGGTCATATGGAATTACTTCCAGGGGCGAAAGCCGAGGCCTTTTTTCGAAACAAAGATCGTCACGACCGACGGCAAGCCCCTCAAGTGCTTGAACGGGACAAGTTTGTTGCCCGACGGTTCAATCCGCGATGGTGAATCCACTGATCTGATCGTGGTTTCTTCCATTCTTAATATCGATAAGACGATGAAATATCAGAGCGAGGCGGTTGATTGGCTCAAACATCATTATCGAAGGGGCGCGCACATCGCAACCATATGCACCGGTGCCTTTGTGCTGGCGGAAACAGGGCTGCTGGACGGAAAAACGGCAACGACTCATTGGGGCGCTGCCGATGATTTCAGGCAAAGGTATCCCCTGATCGATCTCAAACCTGAGCGGTTGATTACGGACGAGGGGGATCTTTTTTGCTCGGGCGGCATGAACGCCGGGACGGATCTTGCCCTTTACCTGGTGGAAAAGTATTGCGGACACGAGATGGCGCTGCAAAGCTCAAAGGCCATGATCTCCGATATCGGACGGACCCTTCAAACTCCTTACTCTATCTTTCAGTTTCAAAAAGACCACCATGATACTCAGATTCTGTCGGTGCAGAAGCTGATGGAGGATAATTTCGATCAGAACTATCCCTATGAGGAACTGGCCTGCAGATTCGGGATGAGCCGCAGGACATTCGAGCGCCGGTTTAAGGCCGCGACCGGAGATACTCCCTTGATTTATTTGCAGCGAGTCCGGGTTGAGGCAGCCAAAAATATGATAGAGACACAGAATCTCTCATTCGAGGCAGCCAAAAATATGATAGAGACACAGAATCTCTCATTCGATGAAATTGTTTACCGTGTCGGTTATGAAGACAGCAGCTCTTTTAGGAAAATATTTCGTAGACAAACGGGCGTTCTGCCAAGTGAATACCAGCGGCGGTTTCAAACCAGGGTAAGAGGTCAAGCCTACTCTTGACTCATAGCAAGGCAAAGTCTCTTAAAAACTACCTTCGTGATATTTTTTCATGAAAAGGAGATAAAGATGAAATCCGATATCCAAATTCATTTGTACGGATCCCTGCGGAATATGGGGAAAAAGAATGATGAGTTTGTCATTCAAACAGTCTTGGAATCTGAGGCCCTATTGGTCAATATTTTAAAAGAGTTAAAAATCCCCCTTGATATGGTGCAGCTGGTTATGGTCAACCATAAAGCTGTTCATATGGATTCAACAATTAATCCTGGTGACCGGATTGCTTTGTTTCCAAGGGAATATCCTGTATTTGCCGACTGGAAAGATTTTAGAAGTGTAAGCAAAACAAATTCTCCTGTAATTCAGTTTGGTGCCATGAATTTTCCGGTCAGACCGGTTTTAGAAGAGATTGAAACTATTGCCGGTCTTGGGTTTGATTATCTGGAATTAACCATGGACCCGCCACAGGCCCATTATTCGATTCTTCGAAAAGATAAGGATAGGATTTTAAAAGCATTGGATAGGTGCCACCTTGGTATTGTTTGCCATCTGCCTACCTTTGTGTATACGGCCGACCTTGCCGAAAGTATTCGGAAAGCATCACTATCTGAAGTTCTCAATTCTTTAGAGACTGCTTCCGAACTCGGCGCTACAAAGGTCGTACTGCATCCCAGCTATATCGGCGGAATGGGGATATTTGTGATGAATACTGTTATAAAATATGCTTTTGAGAGCCTCTCTGCAATTGTGGCAAAAGCGGATCAACTCAGGATCTGTCTGTGCCTTGAAAATATGTTTCCTAAATATCATATGGGTGTTGAGCCTGAAGATTTTATTGAAATCTTCAAAACTTTTCCGACACTCCGGCTGACCCTTGACACAGGGCATGCAAATATTGATGATCCTGGTGGGCAAAGACTTCTTGAATTTATAAAACTATTTGAAAGCCGCCTTAGCCACATCCACATCAGTGACAACCTGGGAGAAAGAGACGATCATCTGCCCATTGGCGCCGGTAATATCGATTTTCATAAAGTCATCAATGCCTTGAAATCATGCGGGTATAAAGAGACTGTGACCTTTGAAATTTTTACAGAAAATCGAAAGGATTTGGAAAGAAGCAAAAAGAAGTTTAGTGATATGATAAAGGAAGGTTAGAGGGGGCAAGTTCATATCGTTGAGACCTTTGAAAACACAAATCCTCTTCAGAATTTTTCAGCTGCTTTGCTTAACAGTTCCTGACAGGTTGGCTGAACCAGCAGTCAATAAAGATTTCATTCTTTACTTTGTAGTTTTTTTCATATGCCATGCAGATTGCCTCGACACGGTTGGTATCTTGATTTCGGTATGGCGGGTTAAACTATTGCGGGATTATCGGGATCATTTATTCTGAGACGTAGCAATTACTGACCTATATCATCTACCCTGTATCCGACCTAAGTGTATATTTACAAACGTTACAAGGAGAAGGTGTTTTTGTAGGTTACTATATTTTTTTGTTTTGTGGGGATAGGACTGTTCATCTCTTCTAAAAACTCTAAATATTCTCTAACCGAAGGTTTTTTACCTTGCCTGGTATGTCTTGATGGTGAGGAACTTTTCGAATCCCAATAAAAAACCAATTTATCAGTATTTTCCTTATTCTTCGATAATTTCATTATAGTATTCCTCTAAATCATACTTCTTCAAATATTCATTTACGATACTTTTCTCAACTTTAGTATGCGCGTATATTTCTTTAATATCAGCAAGCTCCTTCAATTTTCTTCGTGATTCATTTTTAATGGCAAACAATTTCAAAGCAATTAAATGCTCTGGGCTGACAACAGGAATATTATCATCCTCAAACACATTTTTATTCATTACAGACTTAAAAATAGTTTCAGCCGTATCTCCGCTGATATATACAAAATCGAATCTCATAGAACCAACTGGATGTAAATGATTGGAGTAGCCTTTAGTTTGATTCAATGTTTCAAAACCGATTGATTCTAAAAATGTAACTATTTTTTCCTGATTTTCAATCATAGTTATAAAATCGATATCCTGGGTGGCTCTTGTATACCCGTAAGCATGAAGCGCAAAGGCGCCAATTAATGCATAATCAATTTTCTCCTTTCTAAAAAAATCTGTTATTAACTCAAACTGTTCTTTTATTCCCACACACACCCCGTCTCATATACAATATTGAAGATCGTTTTTACTAATATTTTATATTTTACCACTTCATACAAATAAACACAAACACTTTGTAAGTTACATAGAAAAGAACTATTTGCCTGGTACTCTGCCCCTATTTCTATATTCACCTATTAATTCCAATCCACGTTCATCCCCGTCAATCCGTGGCTAATATTATTTTCAACACTTACACCACCTTGCATATTTCAACACGATATGATTTTCCATAAAACATTTTCTTAATATTATGGCCAAAAATAGACGACCGATCCTAACACTGTTTCTATCGCTCCTTACACCCTGACTTGGCCATCTATATACCAGCCAGCGAAAAAGAGCCGTGGGCATCTATTGTTCAGGGTACCCTGAACAGCCTTTTCAAGGTAGTACTGCTAACTTATAACATGTTGCAATATAAGAAAATATTAATCAAACAACCGAACGGCCTTTAAATCCACTATTTTATCATGACCGGCAATTAAAGGTCGCATTTGATTTTTAGGCATCTATATTGACCTTTAAAAATGGATGAAAATTTCTATTGATGATAATATCATATATTTACGGTAAGTTATAGAATATGAAGTACTACCTTGAAAGGGCTGTTCAGGGTACCTTATTACCATTACCTTATATATAATCGATCAACCCAAAACAAGCAACCTGCATGGACAACCTCAATCGATTTTTGACTTGATTCGGATATCACGGTCAAAAGGCATAGAAATTGCTACAAAAAAACCGGCAGTAAAGATATAACAAGTAAAAAGGCCATGCTGATGTTAAAAACTTTACGATAGTAATCGGTTGTTAATAAGCGCTTGATATTTGTTCCAAGAAACGCCCACAAAGATACACAAGGAAAGCAAACGATACAAAACACAAATGCGATAAGTAAAACTTCCAGAAAAACATCACTGCCTACAGAAGTAAAAGTGGCAATAGCACCAACAGCGATAACCCAGGCCTTAGGATTGACCCACTGGAATATTACTGCCTGCCAAAAAGTAAAAGGTTTATTCCTGTCACCATTGTTATTAAAACTACTGAACGTTGCAATCTTCCATGCAAGGTACAGTAAGTATGTCGCCCCTATATACTTAAGGATATGGTGGATAACAGGAAATGATTTGAATACACTGCCAAGGCCCAACCCTATTAAAACTACCATCAAAGGAAAACCAAAAGTAATACCAAGGATATGAGGAAGCGTCTTCTTGTACCCAAAATTCACACCGGAAGCCGTAACCATAACATTGTTTGGCCCGGGTGTTATTGCCATAGAAATGGAAAACAATAAAAGTGGTAGAATTAATTCAGGCATTATACTCCCATACAGACCTCGACATTTTGTTAAGAAGTACGCTATTTTTTTGGACAAAAGCAATACGTTAATAATACATCAAGTTGCTTGTTACTGGTTAAAATAAAGCCCGCCTGCCACTGCGAGGCACAAGCGGGCAGGTATTCCATCATTTTTATAAAAATAATAGACTTGTCCTCCACAAAGCCGGCGGATAAATCCGCTGGTTTTGTGACGAAGCGAAGATATTGCTTTTATCCACAACGAGTAACGAGCAACCACCAAAGCCAGTTGGAGCGAAGCGGAAAGCCCGCGTAAAGCGGGGCAACGAGGAACGAGCAACCAGTATCTTGAACGTTCAATTTTCATCGCTCACTAACCTTGAACCGTGAACCCTTGAACTGTGAACCTGTGTAGTTACATTTCATCCATAATTACTTCAGAAAGAATCTTGATAGCTTTTTCAATAGTCTTTTCATCTATCATTGTGAAGTTGAGACGCATAGTTTCTATTCCTTCACCCCTGGTCGTAAAAAAATGTTTCCCCGGTACAAAAGCTACTTTTTTCTCAACCGATTTCCAGTAGACTTTTTCCATATCAAGACCATCAGGCCCTTTGGCCCAGATAAACATCCCACCTTCAGGCTTTGAACACGTGAAACCTTCAGGGAAATATTTTTCCAGGGCTGAAACCATTACTTCCTGCTTAGGCTTGTATAAATCGATGATATTTGGCAAATGCCGTTCCAGGTATCCTCCGGAAAGGTATTCGGCGGCAAGAGCCTGGTTAAAAGTACTTGTGTGAAGATCGACTCCTTGTTTTACAATCACAAGCCATTTTTTAATCAGCTCCGGAGCAACGCAAAAACCGATTCTAAGGCCGGGGGCAAAAACCTTGGAAAGAGTGCCGACATATACAACATTATCCGGCGCAAGGGTTTTAATTGGAGGGATATCCTCTCCTCGATATCTCAAATCGCTATATGGATCGTCTTCAACAAGAAGGGCATTATATTTCTTGATAATAGCGGCGATTTCTTTTCTTCGTTCAAAAGTAATAGTTCTCCCAGTAGGGTTTTGGAATGTAGGTACAAGATAAATAAATTTTATACCGCCTAATTTAAGAACCTTTTCAAGGGACTCAGGGATAAGCCCGTCATCATCGGTATCCATCCTGACGTATTCCGGCTCATATGAATTAAAGGCCTGAAGCGCCCCGAGATAGGTCGGGGCTTCAACAGCTACACGGTCGCCTTTGGAAATAAGGACCTTTCCGATCGAGTCTAAAACTCCCTGCGATCCAGTTGCAATAAGGATATCATTTCCTGTTGATTTGATTCCTTTTCTCTTCAGATAATCCACAAGAACTTCTCTTAAGGGAGTAAAACCTTCCGTAGGATCATATTGGAGCGCATTTGAAGAATACTTCTCGAGTACTGCTGAAGTCAGTTTGCCCATTATCTCCATGGGAAAACTTTCAGGAGACGGAATTCCACCGGCAAGAGATATCATGCCGGGCTGTGAAACAACCTTGAGAATTTCCCTGATCGCACTGGCTCCCATCTTCTCTAACCTGGCTGCAAGTAATTTTTCAAAATCCATATATGTCACCTTTCTATCCTTAAATCAGACCTCGTTGAGTAGTTGAGTGGTTAAATGGTTGAGTTGGATAAAAATTCCATTTTTTCCGAGTGTTATAGCTTTTCAAACACTGAATGTCCAATTTTCAAGTAAACCATAGATATGATCTATTATAACAACGACTTATCCACTCAACTACTTAACCACTTAACGAGGTTTGTAAATATAGATGATTGCGAATAAATATCACCTATGTTAGACAATAACAGATACAGTTTTTTAGAAAAATAACCATAACAGATGAGGCAAAGATGAAAGGGGCTACACATACCGCAACACAAGTAAATTACCGGTATCTCAGACTGGCTGATGATATTGAAAACAAAATTTTGGAAGGGATTTATAAGGCCGGAGAAAAACTTTCTTCTATAAGAAAACTGCATAACCATACGGGATACAGCATAACTACCGTATATCAGGCTTATATTGAGCTGGAAAAGAGGGGGGTTGTTGAACCGAGGTTGAAATCAGGCTTCTATGTAAAACCCTTATTACGTAATATTCTACCATCACCTAAATTGAAAAGGCACAAACCTGCACCTAAAAAAGTATTAATTAATGCCCTGGCCGCCTCAATTGTGGAGGATATGAGTGATTCGACTATGCTCCAGCTCGGTGCCGCAGCCCCGGACCCTAAGCTTCTGCCTTACAAACAACTTCTCCGCCCAATCAAATCTAATATGAATTTCAATATAAAAGAGATCATTGCCAACTACGATAATCCGTCCGGCACATTAGAGCTAAGACAGCAAATAGCAAAAAGGACTTTGGGTATTTCACAGAAAATAACTATCGATAAAATCATAGTTACAAACGGATGCATGGAAGCTGTCAATCTATGCCTGCGGGCTATTGCAAAGCCCGGAGATACGGTTATTGTTGAATCGCCGACTTTTTTCTGCTTTTTGCAATTAATTGAAGACCTGAACATGCTGGCGCTGGAAATTCCCACAGACCCGGAGCACGGAATTGACATAAAGTCTCTCAAACAGGCATTGGAGCAAAATGATGTTAAGGCATGCATATTTATCTCAAATTTTCAGAATCCCCTGGGATATGCCATGTCTTCCAATAAAAAGCGAGAACTGGTTGAATTGCTGGGTAAAAAGAATATACCGATTATTGAGGATGATATTTATGGAGATCTATATTTTGGCAAAACGCGACCAAGCACTTTAAAATCATTTGATAAAAAAGGCATGGTATTATATTGCTCTTCATTTTCAAAAACCCTTGCTCCGGGTTTAAGAGTGGGATGGACAATGCCGGGTATTTTTATAGAGACTGTTAAACGTTTAAAACTCAATACGTCCATAGTATCTCCAACCTTGAATCAATTTATTATTTCCGAATTTTTAAAAAGCGGTTCCTATGACCGGCATTTGAGGAAACTCAGGACCGCTTTAAAAAACCAGGTCAGCAACACCGCCCTTGCCATAGCACGATATTTTCCTGAGGATACCAAAATAACAGCACCACAAGGAGGGCTGATATTGTGGATACAGTTAAACGCTGCTGTTGATGGATTGAAGGTATATTATGAGGCAAAAAAGAATAATATTAATATACTGCCCGGCATTCTCTGCTCCACTTCCAAAAAATACAAAAATTTCATTCGGATTAGTTGCAGATATCCATGGAATGACAAGGTTGAAAAGGGAATTATCCGGTTGGCAAAAATCATAAACGAATTTTAGAAGAAAGTAATTAAATGAGCGACTCAATTAAGCAGCTTATAATTAGATCATTCCAGGTTTCTGATGAGCCTTATGTCATTGATTTATGGCATCGCTGTAACCTGGTAGTTCCACAGAATGATCCAAAGAAGGATATCGAGATGAAGCTTCAGGTACAGACTGAACTCTTTTTTATTGGTGTTATATCCAACCGTATCGTTTCAACAGTTATGTCAGGTTATGATGGACACCGGGGCTGGATCTACTATTTGGCTGTAGATCCTGATTTTCAGCAAAATGGAATCGGACGCCGCATGGTCGAAAAAACCGAGTTGAAACTTCAAAAGCTTGGCTGTCAGAAGATCAACCTTCAAGTTCGAAACTCGAATAAATCTGTGATAGCATTTTACAAACACTTAGGTTTTTTAGACGATGATGTGCTTGGTATGGGCAAACGGCTATAAACCTACTATCTAAACCCCACGCAGTGTGGTGATACATAAGAAAAGGCTATTTCAAAACTTTGCGGCGTATTGAAATAATCTTTACATCTTCAACCGGCTTGTGTCCGGTGTCGACTTCGACAGCTCCTATTTTATCGACAATATCCATGCCCTTTATCACCTTACCGAATACGGTATGTTTTCCTGTAAGCCAGTTAGTATCTGCAAGATTTATAAAAAATTGCGAACCGTTTGTATTGGGCCCCGAATTAGCCATGGCCAGCGAACCGCGGACCGGAGGGTGAGGAGATCCCTTGTCGGAGTATGAATAGCCCATGTTTTCATAAACCTCCTTGATGGTAAGGGATTTAAGCCTGACTGCAAATTCATCCTTTCTTTTATCAAGTTCTTCCTGAGAAGTGATTCCCAGGCTCCGAAACAATGGCGACATAAGTATTCTCTGGTAATCAGCCTGCCTGCGGATCATTAGAAAAGGATGCGGGTCCTTTTTAGGGTCTATGGCCTTTAATTTGTCGAGGCCCAGGGCTACGGCATTGATTTCATCAGCAAAAGAGTAACCCGGCCCGCCACGGCCATTACCCTGCGGACAACCTGCCTGAAGCATGAAACCCTTGATTACCCTGTGAAAAATCAGGCCGTCGTAAAAAGGCTTTTTGACTTTTTTACCGGTCTTTGTATCTGTATATTCCTTTGTGCCTTCAGCCAGTCCAATGAAATTGGCTACCGTCTTGGGGGCATCGTTTTGAAACATCTCCACTTCAATATTGCCTAAACTCGTTTGAATGACATACACTGGATTTTCCTTTGCTTTTGACTCTCCGCACCATCCTGTTGCCGCTAAAACCAGTAAAATCAATCCAGCTATGATTACACCTTTTTTCATTATATCGCCCATCCTTTCTAATCCAATAGTTAACATTTTACTCAATATTGTGAATAAATTAACTAAATATGCTGACTATTTGTCAAGCTTTTTATAGACCATCTCCTTTCCTTTGACTTAAGTCATACATATTTTTAGAATTTACACTATTATTTAAAAGCGTCCGATTCGACAGCGATCTTTTTTTTATATGAAAAAGGAGATAAAGATGAAATTCGATATTCAAATCCATTTGTACGGATCCCTGCGAAATATTCGGAAAACTCCATTGACTTAGCCATACGACTTAGTTTATTTTAAAGTTAAAAGCCCCGGAGGGTTCTTATGCCTACTATTATCAATGTGCACCAAGCCAAGACACAGTTATTAAAATTGCTCAAACGAGCGCATGAGGGTGAGGAAATCGTGCTTGTTAAGGCGGGAAAACCTTATGCCCGTTTAGTACCTTTGGAGGAAGCCGGACTCAGGATACCAGGAATTGCCAAAGGGAGGGTAGACGAGGCTTTTTTTGAACCACTACCGGAAAGTGAACTGAAAGTATGGAATCAGTAAAAGAGAAGGCTTCCCGTTCGTTTTTCAGCAACCGAATTACGTCTTGTTCTTAAACTGTGACACGGATGGAAGTAAAGACGCTTTTTCAAAAGAAAAAGACGACTCTGCCTGTTTTTCGTTCAGACACGAATTACATATTCTCAGCCACCGTCACCGTTCTGTCGCCCAGTATGTTCACATAACTTCCCATCTCATTATCGTACCAGCCGTATATAACGGTCTGCGTAATCGGAATCCTGATAATCGTATTATTTAAAGCAGATATAATATCTTTTTCTATTCCCGGAACCGTGTTAAGATCTATGCTTACTTCCGCAGTACGGGTATGGGTTTCGTGTCCTTCAATTATTGTTGCAGCTCTTGGCGTTCCGATAATATCACATGAAACATTTTGCTTTTCCGAAAAATGCAGGTAGCCATATGGGTCATCTTCGGCAGCATTTCTGTATATGTCGTTTATCAATTCCCTGCGTATTGATTCACCGCTTATTTCCTCCTGGAGATCTAAAACCAGTATAATTATTGAGCCTGTAACTGTTGGAATTCTGACCGATTCTGCAATGAACCCGATTTTTTTCATCTCCGGAATAACAAGCCTTAAGGCATTAGCCGCGCCGGTTGTAGTTAAAATGATATTATTCATTATGCTTCTGTTTTTTCTTAAATCGGTTTTCCCCTGTTTTGGCAGCCGGTCCAGCACCTCCTGTGATCCTGTAGCCGCATGAACGGTAGCCATGGAAGCACTTAAAATCTTTTTAGAACCAAAATAGTTAAGAATCGGCTTTATCATATGTGCCAGGCATGTTGTGCTGCAAGATGCATTGGAAATAATTCTATGCTTTCTGGGATCGTAGTCGCTGGCATTTATTCCCATAACGGTCGTTACAGCATCATCCGGCATGGGTTTCCCCTTATCTTTGATTTTAAAAGGTGCGGAAGTGATGACCTTTTCCACACCTGCTTCAAAGTGGCCCCTTGCAGACCCTTTCGGATAATCTGCAGGCAGTGTCGGGTCAAGAAACTGGCCTGTTGTATCTATAACCAGTTTTATATCACAGTCTCTCCATCCGATTTTGGCAGGATTTCTGGAAGCCCTTAAAAAAGTAACAGGAATACCATCTATTATCATAGATCCTTTTTTTTCATTCAGATCGCTGATAACCGGTTCTGCCTTATGACCGTATAAATACTGGCGGAGCAGGCCGTAAGTGGAATCCCTTTCCACATAATGGGCTATATCCTCGAAAGAGGTACCAACCTCGCGGCCAATATTTACCACGATTTCCTTGAAATATTTTCGTCCGATATGGTGCCAGAGAGCAAGCTTACCGATTCTTCCGAATCCGTTTATCCCAAGACTTAATCCTTTTTCATTTACGGCTGCCGTTTCCATGTTTCCCCCTATTGGTAGTTTACCACTGATTTTCACGGAGATTTCAGTGAATTTTTTTATTCATTATCCGCAATCACCGAGCGGCCTTCGGCCTTGAGGAGCATCCGCCTGCGGCGGACTTAAGGCCTAAAGCGTAGCGCTCTTTAAGCGAAGCGCTCCTCAAACGTAGTGCTCATCAAGCGAAGCGGTCCTCGATCGAAGCGGTCAGCTTCTCCAAGCTATGCTTCTTTTACTTTTATCAGCCCTTGATAGACAGATCCTTCCCGACCGTCAATGCTTATATAGTCTCCTGATTCAATAATAACCTGATTGAAAATACATTTTTTATCCTTTTCGTTGCAGACCAGATCACTACAGCCGACAACACATGTTTTTCCCAGCCTGTGTGCAACAACAGATGCATGGGAGGTTACTCCTCCACGTGCGGTCAGGAGTCCATCCGCCGCAAAAACTTCCCGAATATCATCAGGAACTGTGTCACTCCTTGCTAGAATTAAAAATGTTTCCGGGTCCAGGGTTCTCCATTTATCTATATCTTCAAGGCTGAAAACCACACGGCCGCTCATTGCCCCACCACTGATGCCGATACCATGCCCTAAATACTTTTCTTCGCTGATTTCAGCAGGATCAAAGGCAACAACCTTTTCCCTTTCCCTTATGGCCATATCCCGTGTCTGAAGCAAATAGAGATCACTAATAGCCGGACTCTCAAAAGTGAACTCCAACTCCTGGGGACCCCAGGCCTCATCGTAAATCAAACTATTTGCCCAGGTTTTTAATGCCCTGTAAATATCCGGAAAGTGAGACTCAAGGGTTATATCTGTTTCCCGCATTTCAATATCCTGCTGGTTTATTGAAATCGGCAGAGTATTAACCAGCCCCGCAACCACATCTTCTCCCTGATTACCAAGGGTAAAATCACCCCATAACATTAACGCATCTTTGGACCATCTGGGGTTATGTGTAAAAAACACACCGCTGCCGGATGAGCTGGAAATATTGCCGAAAACCATCGATTGCACGGTAGCAGCTGTGCCCCAGTCTTCTGATATTCCCATGATTTTACGATAGGTTTTTGCTCTGGAAGATTCCCAGGAATCAAAAACACTCTTTATTGTCATACTAAGTTGATCAAACGGATCTTCTATTATTTTAATGCCTGATTTTTCAATCATCGCTTTATAGGTCCGTGCCACTTCCTGCATCTGTTTTCCTGTAAATTGTCTCTTATATAAAATTGACGCTTTGCGTTTAAATTCTTTGATGATTGCATCAAAATCATCCCTTTCCAGACCAAAGGCCATGCCGTAGCATTGTAGAAAACGGCGATAATTATCCCAGGCAAACCAGGAGTTGCCACTTCGGGCGGCTATCCCCGCTGTGATCTCCTCGTTTATTCCAACATTAAGAAAAGTGTCCATCATGCCGGGCTGTGAAATAGAAGATCCGCTTCGCACAGAAAAAAGAAGTGGGTTTTTCGGATCTCCAAACACCGTGCCGGTAGCCTTTTCAATAGCAGATATGTTGTGTGCAACCTGTTCCTTGAAATTTAGTTCTGCGGGTGAATAGCTGTCGATCACATCTTTGCATCGGAAGACTTCGGTTGTTATGATAAAGCCGGGCGGGACGGGCAATCCGAAATTATGCAGTTTAACCATATTAAGCCCTTTATTGCCCAGATAAATTATGCCATTAACCCTGTTGTCGACATGGTGAATCAGGGTCATCGCATTTTCGGGATCATAGATAAGGAGTTGTAAGAGTTTATCTTTAGGCAGTTTGTCAGCCTGTTGAAAAAGGGTATTCAGGATACGGCTGATAAAAATATCGAGTTGCTGCAGGCCCAGTGAAAGGGCTATCTGGTCGCGAAAAAAGATTTCCGAAACCCTGTACACCAGCTTTTCGGTATCAAACTCAGTTCCCTGGGAAAGGTATTTTGCCTGAATCCGACCAACAGGTAAATCAGAAATAATTCTGCTCAGGTTTTCTGCGTGAATATTGTTGAAATAATCATTGATTATATTTTTTACTGCCAGGGCAAATCCTTTAAAAATATCTAGATACTGTGTGAAGGTAAAGCCTCTAATCTCAAGAGAGTGGGCAAGAAGATCCAGTTGCAGTTCCATCTCTACCGATGAAATTCCGTCAAGCTTCAACGCCTTGTTAAATAACCTTAATCGTGCATATATCTGGTAAAATGTCGCCTTGGTTATAAGGCTAAGATCTATGTTTTCAACAAGCTGCTCAAAAAGAACATTGACTAAAGATTCAATTCGAAAGGTTAACCCCAGGGCATCGAATTTCATTTCATGGTAGCTTCCATACATGGAAGGAATATCTACGGTTATATGTCTTTTTTTATAAATATCTTCTCTTATTTCATAGGGTTCGGAAGATAATATCAACTTTTTAAGCCGGTCAAGATAATCGAGCAGCATGCTCAGCTTTTTCTCCACATCCGGCAGCACAAGAGCCCGCTTTAGCTGGTTCAAACCGGGAAAAGCCTCAGTAGAAAGCTGTGTAATGTAATTATTCAGTTCGATGTGTTCAATATTGTATTTCTGGCTTAAAAGCTGGTATAAAGTTGTAAAAAGTTCTACTCTTTCGAAATCATTTCTTTTTACGCCCAAAATGCTTTTAAAAACCTGCCGAAGTTTATTTTCTTTGATGGTCAAAAGATCATCCGGCAAAACAAACCCTTTTTCACAAAGATGCGACACAATAGCATGAACGCCATCTATATAGAGTCCTTTTGTTTCTATTTGACTGTAGATATTTGGCGGAACAAATGACTTAAGGTTTTCCTTTTCCCTTGTTGTCCAGAAATGAAGGATTGCTTCCATAAAGCCGATTATCTGGTTGCTGCTTTCCACATGGCTTTGTTTCCGCAGGAAATGGACGAGAATATCCTTTCGATGTGATATTTCATCAATCTGCGTTGAAATATCTCTTAATTTTCCCTCAGCACCGATATCGTTGAAATAAACCGGAAAGATCCTGGCAAGTTGCTTTGCAAGATTAAATACAGGCCCGATTTTGCTATTTAAAAACCCGGTGATATCACGGGGAAACAGATCGATATCTTTAATAAAAACACCGCCAAGGGAAAGGTGGATAATCATATCTGAAAGGAGCCTGGCGGACCATTTTGGGTTCAGTTCAATAAGCTTAAGCCATGTGCGTATATTCAGAATATGGGCACTGTTAACTTTTACCTGCCAGTCATCTCCCACACCGTTGATCATCGGCGACTGAAAACCAAGGTCGATTACAGAATCGATAAAAAAGTTAACAAGATCACTTTCATCGGTTTTGTAAACACCCTTTCCCATATTAAGAACACAGTTCAGTGCAGTAGCAGGGTACATGCCGCTTCTGTCTTCTAAAATAGAAAAGGTTTTTTCAAGCAGTTTCCGGATATTCATGTGGCTTTCATGACCGATGAGCCAGCTCAATGTTCTGTTGATGCTTCTTAAAGCTTCCTCGTGTATCATCGACAATCCGGAAATGTTCATTATATGAAATAAAAATATCACTTTCCACTGACTACCCCTACGGCTTTTCTTTCCTGCATCAAGAAGCGTTGCAGGAATTTTCCTGTATATTTCAACAATTTCGCTGTAGCCTGGAAGTTTAATCAGTTCTTTGAGCACCTCTTCAGATTCCATATGCTCAGCTTTTTTTATCTCGTCCAGTTGCTTATTTATATCTTGAATCCTTTTGAGGGATACGTCCTTAAATAAATCGTCTGGTTTGTCAATGCTGTCGACACCTTCCGCCTCTTTTTCAAACCAGGCCCGGGGGTCTCCCTCTTTTTGCCAGTAAGAATATGTATGCTGGTAATATTTCAGCAAAAGCAAATTAATTGCACTATAGATTGTAAGCTTTGGTGCATGATTATAAAGCACTTCAGCCAGCCTGTTTATCTGATAAAAGCTTTTAACAAATAAAAAGAAATGCTCTTTAGGATAATCGGTGATTTGGTTAAAACCGTCATTAACTACCGGCATAAATCTTTCAATGTCGGAGCCGGTATCCTTTATAAGTGTTTGTAAAAAAAGGAGAAGGTTGTCCACGGCATCCGTTCTTACGCTTTTATCCGATGTTGATTTAATAGCATCTGTAAAAATATTGATGTAAACACCTGCCGCAGCTACCCCTTGTGGATGTTTTTTTATAAGATGAAAATATTCGAGACAATACCCCCTTGCCTCCTTTACAATAAAGTCCCAGTTCTTATAAGGATGCGAAAGTTCTTTTAAAAATGTGTTCAAGCCCTCCATGAGCCCATAATATCGGGACAGGACCTCTTGGAGAATCGAATATTTGGCATCTATCTCGACGTCAACATGATAGTCGGCTATATTCACTTCAAGGGCT
>JAUWMJ010000069.1 GCA_030613225.1 Desulfobacterales bacterium | reverse complement strand
TAAATCGACAACCGTTGACATAAATGTTGCGTTATAATATTAAAAACAAGAAATCAGACAGGATAACAGGATAGACTTAGATAATTTGTAGCCGTTCACGGCTTGAAACTTGAAATTAGAAAGTAGAAATTCGGGAGAAGGCCAAATTTCCAATTTCTATTTTCTAATTTCACCGTTCCGTGAACGCTTAAAATATTTTTTATCCTGATTATCCTGCGTGCCTCGGCATAGCTTAAGCGACGTCTGGTAAATCCTGTCGAAAAAGGGAGATAAGTATGAAAAGCAGAAAGCCTACATACGGTTCAGCAGTCAGGATGGCTGAACTTATACTGATGCTCTCAAAGGCATGGAGACCCGTGCCCGTTAGCCAGATTTGTGAATATTTCGGTATTTCTCCCAGAACTGCCCAAAGATACCGCAAGGCGCTTAATGAAAATTTAATTGCGACAGACGGAGATAAATTCTAAAGGACAATAAATGAAGGAGGCTCTGAAAAGTGGTATCTTGCGGATCAGGAACAGATCATGTCTGCCACTTTTTTTCGTATAGTTTCCGTACATGTGGCAATGGCACTTCTCAAGTCGTTAAAGGGAACTATTCTTGAAGATGGGATGAAGCATATCCGGGGAATGGTTACACGCGGGCTGAAGCCGTCATTAAAGGTGCGTCTTGATCTTCTTGACAGGAAGATAAGGTATTCAGGTTTTGGAAGAAAAAACTATGCAAAAAAAGATGCTGTTCTCACAGAAATATTAAGTGGGCTTATCAATCAGACAAAGCTTCAAATACTTCACTATTCATACAGTGCATCAAAAAACAAATACCACATCATCTACCCATATACACTACTGCTTCACAGGGACTCATTATACCTTCATGCATATGTTGAAGGCTATGACCAGATCAGAACCTTTTCCATAGACAAGATAATAGAGGCCATAAGTCTAAATGAAGTCTTCAGGTATCCGGCAAATTATAATCCTGATTTGCTTACAGACGGATCATTCGGTCTTTACGAAGCCCAGGATGTCAAACCATTTAAAGTGGAGGTCGCCTTTAAAGAGATACTACATGAGTATATAACAACCCGGCGCTGGCATCCTACGCAAAAATTTTCCATTATTAAAAACGGGACATTTACCATGGAAGTTCAACTTACAAACACAAATGAATTTATCCCGTGGGTCTTACAATTCGGAAGTGATGCAACGGTAATAAAGCCGGAGTCGCTGCGCAGCAAAATTAAAAAAGAGCTTCTTGTTGCCAGCAGAAACTATTGAAATCTGTTTGCCAGATTTATTAAAGAAATCTGTAAATATACCGATATAACATTAAATACAGTTAACCTGTCGGCTACCAAAATGGCCTGGATAACTTAATTTCAGAAGAAAAATCTATGATCGATGTCAAATACATTAAAATAAAGCGGTCAGCGGTATTACCCGGCATCATCTTTATTTTATCTGTGCTTTATCTCATCTTTCCTGATAATATTATCCAAGATAAAGCAATTGTGGGATGGGTTGACGATTTTTTTATAATTACTGCGGCATTTTTATATCTTTTAAAAAAAATATTATCCGACAACATGGACAAACTGAAAAACTTCGTGAAAAAGCTCAAAGCAGGCCTAATCATTCTCGGAATTATAACAGTAACCTTGATTTGTATTCTATTTCCGGATTTAACAAATATTGAAAAATTTGTTGGACTTTACATCAAACAAATCGACTTTTGTCCTTTTTGCATGTAAAATAAATATGATGAATTTGCTAAAAACCGCTTCTTGAATTTTTTATAAAATCTGCCAGAAACAGAGTATCAAATAATTTTAATATTTTTGCATAAGGAAGTTTACCATGCCGAATATGATCGTCAAACCACCACCAAATAAAAAGATCTGGCTGATAAGAGGCGCTGTTATTTTTACCGGATTGATTGTTTCATTTTTCAAACCCTGGATAGGAGCAGGGATAATAATTCTCGGCTTTCTATTTACCGAAAATTTCAGGAAGTATTTTAAAAAATGAAATGAATCCTGAATTTTAAACCCTTTTCGTACACGGTAACTGTGGCCTATAAAACTTTCAAACAGATTCCTGTGTTTAAGAAAACTTGACTATGCCCATTAAATTGCAAAGTAAAATGAGAATAACTATCAAACAACCTTTAACTACTTGATATTTCAATTACATCGTGTTATTATTTAATAATTTCGAATAATTGAGGTGTTTTGATTGGAGAATACAGAACTAATAAGCGATTTAAAGACATCAATTATTAATCATAGGAAAGAAATTTCACCAACGATTTGAAAAGTTACGCTTTCTTCCGTTGGATAGGAGAAATAAATGAAACGATTTTTTATTTTTATTGCACTTCTCTTTCTCAGTCAGCCCTTTCCAGTCCTGGGAGGAATGATTTCGGAACAAATAAAGGCTTCATGCCCAAATCGATATAGTACCCATGAAGACACTGTGAACAACTATTCCGTTCGCATGGAAGAACATTTGCAAAAACACGGCTGCGGCGTTATCGACGTGTACGCATTGCTTGCTGAGGACAACATGGAGATTGTCGAGTTGCTGGAGGAAGATGAATTTATGATGGCCGTGGCATCTGAGATTTTCATGGACATGGGCGGTCTTGTCCCGGCAATCAAAAAAGACCCTATGGTTTTGGAAAGCATCCTGCGCATGGCCGAGGTTGACGAAACAGCCTTTATTAAACTTAAAGAAGTTATTTCAACCATGAGCAGATTTGAACTAAAAAAGATTGCAAGAAATTCGAGGTATTTTCTCTACACGCTTGCGGCAATGATGATGGCTCCTGATGAGGCAACTTCAAATGAGATCAAACACCTGACCCGACGTTTGAAAAACAAAGTTTCTCTCCGGGATATCGATACATATATGTTTCTTTCTATTGAAAGCTTAAACCTTTATCCAAAAGCCAGCATTGAAAAGCGTATGGGATATGTTTACCTGACTCTTGCTACCATCGGCAAAAAAACTCTACGCAGAATCCAGCCATACAAACATTATCTTGTCTATTTCCTTCCACCAGCCACCTCCAACATAAGTGAATCGCAAAACCTGAACAGAACTGAATTGGATAATATTCAGTCTGAATATGTAAGCCTAATGGCTTTTGTCTTTGACTACTTTGCTAAGATCAATAAACCTGAATTCGGCCTGTGTATGGCAGAAATGCTCTCTGGGTATATTTTGGACGCACTGCGCTATCATAATAATACTACTGAGATAATAAAGTACCTCCAATATCAGTTCAACTCGCGGCTTTTTACGGCGGTATTCAACCACGACCCCTGTGACCAAGACAATATCAACCGGATGAATGAGTTTTTTTGCATGTACTCACCCGCAAACAAGAATATAACAACAATCGGAAACCTTGGATTAATTTCCAAATGGTTTTGTCACGGAGGCAAGACCTACATAGATAGAGTTCAACCTGATAAGTGGCGGGATTTCGCCAAAACCATGTGCTATCTACCGATAATTCGTTTCAATTTGAACGAAAACCAGCTGAAGGTGTTCGAGGACTTACTTATAAACTTATCTGAAGATTCTGTAACGAACGGGCTATTCGTTATTTCGCTGAAAAAAAAGACCGACTACTTCGAATGGGTAAGTGAAGGGACTGATGCTCTTACTAAGATCAACAACACCGATAATGCTATGGAACGCTCTCTTAAAAAGTATAAATACATTCTTCTGACCCCGTATCCAAAGGACAGAGATCTATCTCTTTTTTCGAGGTTTACTAATGGACAGAAAGTACCTATATCAGATATTCAGGAGCTTATGTACATGAACCGGCTTGAATTGGAGGAACACAATTTTACCAGTGCTGAAAAAAGATGGGCATTGTTAGAAAAAAGTTACGATACGGTAGATAATGTCATTTTCGTGGCATTTATCGTGGCTATCCCTTTGACTGCAGGAGCGTCAACCACAGTCGTAGCAATGATGGCAGCACGTAAAGGCGCGAAGATTGCGGCTAAAAAGGCTTTTAAAACCCTTGCCAGACGCAGTTTAAAAAGCGGCCGCCGACTGGTCAAACTAGGCAGTAAAGAAGGCAGAAAAATAGCCTGGCGAGAAACGCGAGAATTAACTGGTTCTGCCGCGAAGCGTGGCAGGAAAAACTTGCGTGAAGAGGCAATGAAAAAAACGATACGAAAGACTTATAATTATATGGTAGGAGTCACGCTTACCTATTTAGCAGTTGAAGAGGGGGCAGCATACTTTTTATCACAATCCATCGGTGATTCCGGGATGAAGGATTTGTGCCCGGAACCTACCACCCAGGATTGAAGGAGGTAAATATGATTTTTATAAAAAGAAAAACAGTTGTATTGTTTCTATTACTAACAGTGAGTCTTCTATCAATTTATTCGGAGGCTCAAGCCGGTAGATATGGATTTATGAAAAAAATCCTTAAACAGGGTAACACGGCAGTGAAGAAATTAGCCAAGGATGTAGCTCCCTCAAGCCGAAAAGTGTTGGATACTTCCGACCTTCGTAAGGTGCTGCCAAACATTCCGGTCAAGAAAATCACCCCGGAAATTGCTTCCATTGCAACAATGGGCAAGAAATTTACAGATCAAGGGCCATTCGCCAGAAAGTTTATCAATTCCGTACCTGACCCAGGAGAAGCCCTTCGTCAGTTTTCAAAATACGGCAAAGGCTACGTCAAAACAGCCGAGCGTGTTTCCAGCACATTTACCAGGCATATCGACGATATGATGGCAATCTCGAAAAGTTCAACAAAAGCAAGAAAATTTCCTTTTTCAAAGTATATCCCCAAGTTTAAGAACCCAGATTTCGTAAACAAAAAATTCGTCGAAGTTTTAAAGCGTACCGGTAAGAAGGGTTACGAAGTCACAACCAAAATCGGCAAATGGGCAGCAAAACACCCCAAATCTTCGGCAGCCGGAGTGGCTTTTGCATGGTACATGGTTGATCCCGAAGGGTTCACTGAAGCGCTTAGGGAAAGCGGCAAAACGGTTGCAGAATTTGTCGCAGCCTCAGCGGGTGGTGTCACAGAAGGGCTCGGTCAGGGGTTTTTGATCAAGATTAAAGAGATGTTAACTATACAAAAGGGTCCCTATATTATCTTCGGCACCCTTTTGCTGCTAGTCGTTTTCGTCCGGCCAGTGCGACGATTCATTTTTATCCCGTTCAAAGCCATCGGCCAAAAAATGAACAAAACTGCCGACAAATTCGACAAAACTTCGGATTTTATCCGAAACCAGGATATCGCTAATGGAACAGACAAAGCTTCTTCGACGACGAACGATAAAAGCGGTTCCAGCATTTTTGACTAAACAGGGAAAGGAGTAAGTAAGTGAGTACTGAAAAAGAAGTCCTGAATTTTGTTCTTGTGGGTGCAAAGCAAACGGGGAAGACAGTCTATCTGAGCACCCTTTACGGTGCCGAAAGCTCAATTACCACTACAAATAAACCAACCAAAACCTATCTCCAGGAGCAATGGAACCACCTTAAAGAAGGAAATACGCCGAGTGCAACTTCTGCCAGGCTAATTCTTCTAGACCTTGTGTACAAGTCCAAAGACTACAATGTACCGTTTCGCATTGATGATTATGATGGATACTTTACTGAATCCCTCAGCGACGATGATCCAGCTACACAAAAAGACCGTGATTTATTGAAAGATAACATTAAGGAAGCTGAAGGGCTGCTCCTTTTTTTCCCTTACGAGAAAACGCTCGACGTAAAATCCATCGAGAGATTCCGGCACGAAATCAACACCTTCATTACTCTTGTTCGGCAGGTCTTCCCTAACAAAAACGACCTTCCAATACCAGTGGTAATTGCCGTTTCCAAGTGGGACAGGTCTCCATATTTCAAAACGTCAAACGAAATTGAAAAGGCTGTGGAATATGTGAACTCGGTGGAACCTTACAAAGCAGCCAGGGAAATGATAAAAAACTATTTCGCAGACGTACTCACCATTCCTTTTTCATCCTTTGGGGTCAGCAACGATGGAATGCTTCCAATCAAGGGCAAAATCAAGCCCTACAATATTACAACACCTCTTAATTTTTTTCTTGATTATTTCTTTTCTGTCTTTGAACAACGGGTTGCCATCCTACAAAAGAAAAATGATCTCCCGCGCCTTTTCCAATTCCTTTTTCAGTGGATACATGTGGTTAAATTCCATGACAACGGTAGATTTCAAAAGCTCTTCGAAGATGTCACAAAACGGTATAAAGACGAAATACTTTCCCAACTTCGTAATGCCCGGTCAAGGGAAGACCAGAAAGAGATACTTGAAAAACACAGGGCTTTTCTCCAAAACAGCGGCAACAGTATGCTTGAAAAAGAGATCCGGTCGGAACTTTCCCGTACGGGAAGGGCCAAAAAAAAGAAGCTGATTTCATATGCTTTTATCGTAATTGTTTTAGTTGGAGGACTCTGTTTCGGCATTTTCGAATTTCTTCAATATCGGAGCAAAACCGATCTTTTTATTAAGATCAGAGGCGCAACAAACGTCCTACCATATGAGCGAATTGACTTAGCTAACGAGTATCTTTCAAAATTCAGTTTAACTGCCGAGTATCTCGCAAAATTCAGAGCGGAAAAAGCAAAGGTGGAACAATTGCGAGCTGAAGCCTGGAAACAGGCACGGCAAATGCTTGCAAATAGATACGAGGCGGTCAGAAATTCGGAACTGACTGAGGAAAACTTTCGGGCTATAGGAGAGTTAAATCGGGATGCGCTGCCTTACCTAAAAATGGACTTAGCAAACAACATAAGAGACTTTGCTATGGACTTTGAGGAACGTTTTAACCGTAAACAGGAAGAGCTTCGAAAAAGGAAAGAGATTATCACTGCTGGTAAGAACCTCCTGTATATACAAACAGCAGAACTGGAAGATGTAAGTGATGCAATTGCCGCATTACGTGTGTACGACAATGACGAGGATGTCGCAGCGCTTATCAAGCCGCTTGAGGAGAAAAGGCGCAAACTTGAAATAACAAGACACGAACGGAAAATAAATGATAACTACCAAGAAATTATAAAAGAGCTCAATCCATTGAATGCTGAAGAAACCAATGCTTTGAAAATCGAGGAGATCATTCAACGCAACTGGATTGATGGTTTTTCCCAAGAGCAACGTAAGTACTTGACCAAATTGATTCATGACAAGTTCGAAGCTATGGACAGGAAGGCCATCAATGCATTGAAAGGCAAATACGAATCAAAGGCCGAACTTGACAACGACCGAAAAAAACTCAATGAAATAAAAAAACACATCCTCAAAGTTGAAAAGCTTGACTATCGCTATATAAGAAGCGAGTCCCTTATAAAAAAGCTGAAAAAAACCGCGAACATACTCGATAAATACCAAAAGGCCCTTACCGACGGAATCTACGTTTATGTCTCGTTTATCGCTGAGTCTGAAGATAATGAACCCCTTGGTTTCAAATGCAGCGGTATTTTCAATAAGGACATCATCCTTAAAATAGGCAACCGGAAAGACAACTGGAAATTCCATTACAAAGAAGACAACGGCAGGTGTTTACCAGAAAAAGATAGGCAGGTTATGACTTGGCAAAAACCCATGCGCCTCACGATGGGGAAATTTGATGTAACCGCCATTGAAACGGATATAATTGGTAAGGACCAAGTAAAAGAATCCATCAATATTAATGATGAAAAGCTTTTTAAAATCATGAATAAGCAACAAGGGGGAATCGAGTTTCCTCTCAAAAATAAAAAATATTACATTCGTTTTTCAAGGCGATAGACGATCTATGAAAACAAATTTTTACATTGCCAGACATTATTGGAAAGACAGGGAAAATGCCTCTTGGCAGATCGCCAGACAATTCCCTCCACAACTACTGGAGGAGATAAAGGCGGAATACTCGTCTCTGGAAAGTGAACAACCAGAATACAGGCAATACAACGGCGGTACGGTTTTTTTTGTTTATGAGGAAGCTGAAGATATCTATGGAAGAAAAATCACCGAGATTACAGCAGCCACCTGTGGAAAGCCCTTACAAAATCCAGGAAATGTCACAACAGCGGTACTTGAAAGGCTACATAACCGTGATCAGGAATGCTTGGACATTGACCTTGAACTGGGTTTTGACCCTTATAAGCAGAATTCGGCAAGACCAATAGCAGACACAAAAAAAGGTCATACCATCACTTCATCCGCTCTATTTAAAATAGCTGCTTGGGCAGCAGTTGTATTGATTCTTTTGGGCGGTTGGTTCTTTATTCAGCGCAGCAAATACAAATCTGTCGAAATATCACAAACTGGAGGCAGCGAGATACAAGAACGAACTCAGACTTCCGCAAATGCTCAGATAGCTGATCAGTCAACGAACACTACACTGTCCGAGTCCAAGCCTCGTAATAAGACCGTGCTGAATAGCTTTTGCGATAAATACAACAGCATTAAGCCTGTGCCTCCATACATCGATAAGAAATGCATGCAGCTTTACATTAACGAGCAGTGCGATCAACGTCAAAAAAGACAATCCTATAATAAATGGCTGAAAAAAAGAAATTCTGAAAACATGGCTGATGCCACTTGCAACGGTGTCAAGGCAGTAGAAAATATAAGCTATGCAACCCGGATGCTGAAAAAACAATACGGCTTAAGTGCAAAACTAATAAAGGACTTTTTTGATGGAAAATAGTCACAACAGCAAGAAACATGTCACCTCGGGACATAAAACTTCAAAATCAGTCAGACAAGATTCCAAACAGAACACCAAGAGAAAAAAATATTTAATCTGGTTACGAGTAATCGCGGTAACTGTCTTAATTCTGGGTATCCTTATCTTTCTATGGAAAGGATGTCAGAAAAAGCAAATTGTAGGAAAACCTCCAGAAGCGAGAATAGCCTTTGATAAGTATGATGTTCTTGTGGAGGTCTGGAACAAATTTGTCAACCACGCAGACCTTGGGAAAGAATTTTATCTTGTAAGGCTTGATCCAGATGAAACCACACGTAGGTTGAACATACTGCTCAACCCCTTTTTCACCACAATTTCTCAGGAAATGGAAAATGAGTTTCAGATGATACGGCAGGAAGATAAATATTCTTTTTTTAAGTTCTATTATGAATTCTTGCTCAGTCATAACGCTCGGAGAAAAAGCCTTGTTTCAACAAATATGTCCGGTCTTGAGATAAAGGATCTCGTGTATGATCTCACAAAGAGAAACGATTTAGACAAAAAAACACTTCAGATTGTGGCAGCAATGCATGACCTATGTTCCTTTTTTCAAACTTACAAGCGGAATCTGTATGAACAAGGTCTAGATCGGCGGATAAAAACTTGTCAGAACATCATTGTAGATATAAAAAAATACCCATGTCTGCACTCGCTTCTGATTAAAAAAGCCAAGGCGTATTGAGGCTGTCGCTGTCACTCAAATAGAGAGGCAAATCAAAGAAAGAATCCTCCAGCATGACTGAACTCCATGACAAAAAGGGATTTTATGGAATGGCACAAGACAAGATTGGAAAACTAAATAATATGCAAACTGAAAATATAAAACAGGAAGCTTATAGTTATATATAGCGGTTTTTGAAAAGTTGTTCTTAGAATGAGTATTTATATCTGTTAACAATTATTGCAGTTTCAACGGCCCACTACTAATGGGGAGGGATAAAAATGCCAGAAAGGCTGGGGGACGTTCGTGCAGAAAGTTCATTGCGTCAAGATCACCCGAAAACGCCCTTTTTTTTACGGTTTGGTATTTTTGCTCCTCACTGGTAGTGGGATTTCAAAATGCTTTTGGCTGCGGCACCCATGAAACTATAAA
>JAUWMJ010000323.1 GCA_030613225.1 Desulfobacterales bacterium | reverse complement strand
GTTATCTATGGATTTGTGGCTATTTTTCTTCTGGTGCCGTTTATCAGGGAGATTTTTGAAAAAGGAACAGGGATGTGCGTATTGAGTGCCTCAATTATGCTGGCCCTTTTGATTCTTCCTACCATTGTATTGTTTATATCCGATGCTTTTAATGCAGTGCCTAAAAATTATCTTGATGCAGCGGATTCCCTTGGCGCTACGCCTGTGCAGAAACTGGTTTACGTAATCATCCCTTCGGCCTGGAAAGGGATAATCTCAGCTTTGATTCTGGCAGCGGGGAGAGCTGTAGGAGATACCCTGATTTCTCTTATGATTGCCGGCAATGCGCTGCAAATCCCCAGGGGACTTTCCGATGCTGCCAGGACATTGACCGCGCATATCGCGCTTATTATTGCAAGCGACTATGAGAGCCCGGAGTTCAAATCGATTTTCGTCTGCGGCCTGATACTCTTTATCTTTACAACCCTGATTATCCTTATCCTGAGACTGCTGGGGTATTTTAAAATATTGAGGGATAGATGAATCGTTTCGTGGAATATCAAATCAAGCTTTTTTGCTGGATTTCCGGGATTGTCCTTATCGGTGCCATAGGGATACTCATGGCTTTTTTATTCCACAAGGGTATTTCATCTTTGAATTTATCCCTTATATTCGGGGAAACGAGGCCTATTGACGGGCTTTTATTAAAAACCGAGGTGGTTGACGGTCTCTTTCCTGCAATAGTCGGGACCCTGCTTTTGATTCTTACCTCCATTATATGGGCAATTCCCATAGGTGTTGCAGGCGGCATTTATCTTGCTGAATACTGCAACAAAAAGTGGAAACCCGTTTTTAATCTTATGCTCGACGTCCTTGCCGGGATTCCTTCCATACTGGTGGGCCTTTTCGGCTTTGCTGTTGCTGTTTTCCTTCACAAGCACCTGTCCGAGCATATCTATCCCTGTTTTCTTATTTCAAGCATGGCTCTGGCCTGCCTTGTTCTTCCTTATATTATTCGGACAACAGAGCAATCCCTGGTTAATTTACCCTTTTTTATCAAGACTACGGGACTTGCGCTGGGCGCTTCCAGGCTGCAAAACATCTTATTCATATTGATTCCTTATAATCTTTCACGTATTATCAGCGGCATTATTCTGGCCATAGGAAGATGTGCAGAGGATACAGCAGTCATTATGCTGACAGGAGTGGTGGCCATGGCTGGGATTCCCAATTCCCTGCTTTCCCAGTATGAGGCGCTTCCTTTCTATATCTTCTACATTTCTTCGGACTATAATTCCCAGGAGGAGTTGATGAAAGGGTTTGGAGCCTGTATAATTTTGCTTTCCATCTGTGTTTTCCTGTTTGCCCTTTCGCATATACTAAAAAGGAAGGCGGCAATGAGATTTGCCACCCATACATAGATAAATTGTAACCGTTCACAGGTTCAGGGTTCAACGTTCAGGGTTAAGGGCAAAGAAAGCATTGAATACCCAAAGTCTTCGTTGAACATGGTCATTTTCCAAAGTAACTGAAAATTTGTATCCAAATTTTGGATTAGGCATGTCGAAGATGACGTTTTTCTTATAAATTGACGTTCCAAATGCAGTCTGGGAACGAAAATGGAACCTTGAACCTCTGAACCTTTGAACCCGTGAACGCCTACGATAATTTGAACCCATGAAAAATATAAAAATCAGGATAAACGACCTTAATTTCTTTTATAAGAAAAAGCCGGTTTTAAAAGGGCTTAAGGGGGAAGTGGAGGAAAAGGCGATTACTACTATTATCGGTCCTTCCGGGGTGGGTAAAACAACATTACTGATGGTAATAAACCGGCTTTATGAATCGATTCCGGATTGCAGGGTTGAGGGAAGGGTGGAGATAAAATTAAACGACAGGTATATCGACGTTCACAGATTGCCTGTTACAACCCTCAGGAAAAAGGTGGGTATGGTTTTTCAGGTTCCTAACCCTCTGCCCATGAGTATCTTTAAAAATATTGCTTTCCCGCTGAAATTATCTGGTGTCAAGGATAGAGAATATATCGAAGAGAAGGTTGAGCAGGCACTGAAAGATGCGTTTTTATGGGATGAAGTAAAGGACAGGTTAAACGATTCGGCGCTTGAGCTTTCAGGAGGGCAGCAGCAAAGGCTGTGTATTGCAAGGGCAATGATTATACAACCGGAAGTGCTTTTGCTTGATGAGCCCACATCATCGCTCGATATGGAGGCTGCTTTGAAGATTACCGAATTGCTGAAAAGTCTTAAGGAAAAATGCACCCTGATAGTCGTTTCCCATTATACGTCTCTTACAAGACAAATTTCGGATAATGTTTTGACACTGAAAGATGGATATCTGGAGGAAACAGCTAATTCGAAAATAGGGGAAGGACCGGGTGCGGTAAATTAGACCGAAAAAAGGAAAAAACCATGACAGATAAAAAAGTACTTCGTCTCACCGAAACAGTTACAGGTTCAGGTTGAGCCTCAAAATTGCCTCCAGGGGACCTGGACAGGGCGCTTTGCGGGATGGAATTCCCGACTGATCCGAATCTGATTGTGGGGCTGGATAAAGCAGACGACGCAGGTGTTTATAAAGTCACGGATGATATTGCCATCATTCAGACTGTGGATTTCTTTACCCCGATTGTAGATGATCCATACTGGTTCGGACAAATTGCGGCGGCAAATGCATTAAGTGACGTATATGCCATGGGCGGTGTGCCAAAAACCGCCATGAATCTTGTGGCCTTTCCAATCAAAGAAATGGACATTACAGTTCTCCGCCAGATTATTCAGGGAGGGCTGGATAAGATGAAAGAAGCGGGTGTGGTCCTGGTGGGAGGACACAGTGTGGAAGACAAAGAACTGAAATACGGTCTGTCTGTTACCGGGTTCATTCATCCTGATCGTGTCCTTACCAAGAAAAACCTTAAGGCCGGAGATCGCCTGGTTTTGACCAAGCCGCTGGGAACAGGCATTATCAACACAGCTATCAAGGGAGGCCTTGCTTCCGAAGAAATCATTGAGTTTGTTACCGATCTCATGGCAACTCTTAACAGGTATGCAGCAGAGATAATGAACGATTATCCTGTACATGCGTGTACGGATATTACAGGTTTCGGACTTTTGGGCCATATTGCTGAAATGGTGGTTGATTCCAATTATGGGATCGAAATCTGGTACGAAAAGATACCGCTTATCCCCAAAGCTTTGGAATATGCAGGTATGGGTTTAGTGCCGGCAGGAGCGTACAAGAACCGTGAATTTCGAGATAAAATGGTCGATTTTGCCCCTTCAGTGGATCGCCTGATTCAAGACATCCTCTTTGATCCCCAGACATCCGGGGGATTGCTGATCTGCGTGGATAAAGAAAGCGCAGATGATCTGGTGAAAAGTTTAAAGAAAAAGGAAATAAATGATGCGGCTGTTATCGGAGAGGTGTTGTCCGAGCCGGCAGGTAGGATTGTTGTAAGTTAGCTCCAAAGTACTATTTACAGAAACCTTTTCCTTTTGCCCAGTTTAATCCGTCACAATCTCCCAGTTTGCAGGCTTTTTGAAAATCTTTGCATGCACGAGATCTGTTTTTTAATTGATAAAAGACAAGCCCGCGATTAATATAGGCAAATGTATAATTCGGGTCGAGACGGATGCACTGGTTATAATCCTTTAACGCTTCCTGATATTTTTTTTGCTCATAATAGATGTTCCCACGATTATTATAAGTCTTGGCATGAGCCGGGTCCAGGCTGATAGCCTTGTTGTAGTCATTTAATGCCTTTGGATACTGTTTTAAATCCCGGTAGGCATTACCACGGTTGCTGTAAACATTAGCAAATTTAGGATCTTTGGCGACAGCTTTATTTAGATATATTAATGCCTGTCTGGGGTTTGTGTATTTTCCGTTTTTCCATAAAGCGACTGCATTTTTATGCCAGTCAAGATTTTTTTGAGCAGTTTTTGCACCGACAACTTTTGTCCGCGGCCTCACAATCTCAGGTTTCTTCCAGGGTTTAATTGTTTTACCTTTCTGAAATGATCCCACATCAAAGCCCTTCCCCTGAACCGTTGCAATCATCTTCATTATTTCTGCTGTTCCGACCAGAGGTGCCCCGACCATAAAAATAATAAAAATGATACTCCAGACCGTCATAAGCTTGGTCATTTGAAGTTCCCTGTGTTTTAGCCATCCCCAAATGAATGTATAAAGGCCGCATAAAAATCCCAGGATACCCTTTAGTGCTCCTTCTGTTTTAAACA
>JAUWMJ010000115.1 GCA_030613225.1 Desulfobacterales bacterium | reverse complement strand
TGTGCACTATAACCGGCGAGTTCGAAAAGTGACGTTTTACAAAGGGCTCAACCGGTTGAATCCCAATATGTAGTGGGGTATAAAAAAACGACAATTTTCATTAGCATACAGGCGAGTGTGATTAAGATACCTTAAAGTGGCTTTATTGTCAAGATTGGATTTTGGAAAGGATTTTGGGCGAACCTCTCTCTGAACCTTTAAAGTGGATAAGGAATAATTGGTAGCCCATGCCTTGCGGAATGCCGGATAAACGTAGAATTTACCCTGAGATAATTTATGTATTTAATTGATATTGCAGTTAATTTATGATTTATTGTAGGATAAATTCTTCATGAGAAATGCGGGTTAGTGTTTTGTTTGTAATATGTGTAGTTATTCCAGTAGGATTTTAAAAAAGGAGAAAATAAAATGCTCGATATTATAAAGCGTTTTTTTAGTAAAGGCACAGAAGACAGAACCAAGACCACCGCCCAGAAAACGGATCACGACATATGCGTAGCGACCTGTGCTTTGTTCGTGGAAATAGCGCGTATAGATGAAAAGTTTACTCAAGAGGAGATGGAAACAATTATATCGATTCTAAAAGAAAAATACAGCTTATCTCAGGAGCATGCCGATGCCCTGATTGCGGAGGCTGAAAAGGAACTGGAAGAAAGTGTCGATTTATGGCAATTTGCCAGACTGATAAATGAGAATTATTCAAATGAAGAAAAAATTGAAATCATTGAAACTTTGTGGCGGATTGTCTATGTAGACGGAAAAATGGATCAATACGAACACTACCTAATGAACAAGCTTAAAAAGTTGCTGCGCCTTTCTCACGATCAACTGATCGATGCGAAGTTAAAAGTGCTACATTCTAGATAAATGTGATTTGGTAGACGTCTTATAATCTTCCCGTAATAGGGGACATTCGTGCAGAATGTGCATTGCCAATGCAATCTCTGCACGGATGTCCCGGAATCTTAAATTTCAATCAATTAATTCACAATTCAAGCTGCGATACTAATCTTTTCCACGGTACAGAGCTTTTTTTAAAATGGAATAAAAATGTTGCGGTATTTTACATTACGCCATCAGCGTAACGCCACTGGCGTAATGTGCGTTAACTGCTACCATGTCCGCCTGATCCATTTCTTAAAAAACAGATCGTAGATGACATAGCTGCCATTTTCCTGCTGAATCAGTTCCTTTTTCAACAGTTTTTTTATCGCTTTCTGTATGGAAGAAGCGGGACCGATACCGTATGTTTCTAAAAAATTTTTACTGAAGATTTCCGGGTATTCTTCCTTTGCCAGAGCGGCCAAAAGGTTTTTTTGTTTGATAGTCAGTTCTTCCCATATGGCAATAAAAACGCTCGACTCCCTTGAAACAAGAATCTCAAGAGCCCTGTTAATATCATCTTCAACTATTATCTTTTTCCCCAGGCATAATTCCCATAAAACATGGCAGAGCATCTGGAAATAATAAGGGTGACATTCAGTTGCATTTAATAAGATGTTTAATTCATTTTTGCCGATGGCAATTTTTTGATCTGAAAATTTTTTTTCGGCAAAAGTGCTTAATTCTTCAGGATCAATTTTACACAAAGGGTAATGTTTTCCGCTTTTGTAAAAAGGTCGGTTTGGGTTGTTAAAAATGTCCCGCATCAGGTGTGTCTTGCTTCCCATAAAAATATAGGAAACATTTCTGTGATTTTGAAATACGGATCTCATTTTCCTTTCGATTTCATCATCTTCGAAATTTGTGATTTCCTGAAACTCATCAAAAACCACAACTGCTGTTTTCTTTTTCTGGTCAGCCATTTTTTTAGCTGCATTAAAGAGGTCATCCATATGCGGTGAAATATTACTTGAGCGGTCAAATTCAAATTCAAAATGAAAAGACTGATCATCCATAACAACCTTTGGTATTATTCTTGGAAGATATTCCTTTATTTTCTTTACGACCTGGCGAACGCCTCCGGGGATTCCGCTTGTTATGGCGCTTGCATATATCTCGATAAATTTTTTTTTATTAATAGCCGGATACAGGTCTATATAACCGGATACAGGTCTATATAAAAGGTAAGGATTCCTCTTGCCTTTGTTTTACGTAAAACTTCTTTAATTAAAGATGTCTTTCCATATCTCCTTGGAGAAAATATTATGATGTTCTGGCCGTTTTTGATATCTTCGGACAGCTCTTTTATATCCTTTTTCCTGTTACAAAAATTATCACCACTAACAGTTTCGCCATATACAAAGGGGTTTTTCATTATGATACCTTATTATATTTGATTTTAGAATAAGCTTTATCAAAGTAATTGTTTTTGTAAATTTTATTATAGTGTATACCTCCAGATCCATGAGTTTCCGTCATTTGGGTTTTCCCATTTTTATCGCCATTAATAAAATTGATAAGAATTTGCATTTTACGCACGGACATCCCCAAAGGCCCGCAAACTTCTCCCAAGTAAAGCATTATAACAAGATTTGATAATCACACCATAATTGTGTAATAAGTCAACTCAGTCAACAACGTTCTCAAGGTTTTTAGATGTACTGGTAGCCTTGCTTTCCATAGAATTCAATCAGTGTTTTTTTGAGACCTTATCTGCCATATAGAATATTCTCAATGACCTGTATTATTTAGTTTTTAAGTTTAAAACAATTTACAAGGTTAGTCAAATCAAGAGCCTCTTTCTGAACCTTTAATCTTGATAAGGAATGATTGGTGCAGCCTATACCTTGCAGCATGCCGGATAAACGTAGAGTTTATCCTGAGCTTGCCGAAGGGATCAGAGGCAGGGTGAGTTTACCCTGAACTTGCGTAGGAGAAAAAAGGAGAGAAACACCGAATGACTACCAGAAGAGACTACAGGTGAAATGCGTCTGAAATTTGGATTAAACTTAAAATAATTATGATATTAAAAGGTTATAAATCATTGCTTTTTGCTTAACATAAGTACTATAGAAACTATGCCCCACTGATTTTCCTTATGCCATCTTTTTTTTAGAGCTTGACAAATGGTGGTCGATTATAATAATATAAATATACTCATCGGCCATCCTTATGCGGGTGTAAGCGCCGAAGGAGATGGGTCTGCCGTCCGAGCAGACCTTTCTTATTTAATACGGTTGACATATTTTCTCTTAAAGTCCCCGCGCTTGTATTCCATATCTACATAAAACGCTGTAATGAGCCGCCGTTTCCCGCCAGAGTACTTTTTCATAATCACAACAAAATCGTGATCTTTGATCCAGATATAGGTTTTTATTGTCCGGTCGCCCTCTTCGTAGTCCCAGGTAAGGACTTCCAGGGCCGATGGATGTTCAATCAAAGATTTTACCCACGGTAGCCGCTCGCATCGGCGCAGATCCGGCTGTCTTTTTGTGTCGGTATCAGCCTGCTCCTCTGGATAAAATTTTCGTTTCCGACGTGGAATCTTTTGAGGTTTGACCTTACGGGTGGTCAAATGCCAGAAAATTACTTCTTTCCCGTCTTCAGTATCTGGAAAAATCCAGGCATCATGGCCATTGTAGCGGAGATTGTAATCCCGAATATCTCGGCAAAATATTGCATACAGCATGCCATAGGTGCCGTTAGTCCAGGGATCGATATTGGCTTTTTCCGGCAACCAATCAGGCATTTTCAAACCCTCCGTTGTTTGGTCGCCAGATACAAAGGTTGAATTTCCGCTCAGTTGGTAAGGTATTGCGTGTAAAACTCAAACCTGTTCGGTCTTTAACATTCTGGATAAGATTATTCTTGGCCGCACTGTCCGACAGGTCACGTGCATGATAGGAAACAGCGCCGATTAGGATGTCCGCCAATTGCATGAGGCCGATGTCGTGTGAATGCACATGCTGAATTTTCTCAATGATATCCCTGGAAAAATCATAATTCGCATTACTCAGCACTTCCCGCAACTTGCGAAGTTTCATCCGGCTGCGCGTATCCTTAATATCAAGATAGATATGGTATTTCCTGCTTGTGGAAATCATATTCCGCAGTAGATAAAAATACATCTTGTAATACCAGTCATCATGGGTCTGGTCATAATCGTCATGGGACAATACTGATTTATCCGGAATAACCCATGCTCGAAATCCCATGGTTCTGCTGGTAAAAAAATAGTTGAGCAGATCCATGTAAAAATCAAGTTTTCCAGGAGAAACCTTTGTCCACTTGATCTCAAAAAACGGTGAAAGGTGATGCCTGGCCTTTAATTTGGCAATGGCCTGATTGTGCTCTCTGGCTTTAGCTTTGAAGCACCAGAGCGCGCCAAGAACCATGGCTTTCTGGCCGTCATTTGGAAGATGGCAGCTTTCATCACAGTAAATATTTATAATTGTATTCACATCAACCTCATTTCATTGATTAATAGTTCAAGCTCCTTACCGTGCTGAACGAAATTTTACACAGTTGGTCAGCATCAGCAAAAATGCAATCAAATGAGCTCTTATCCAGTTTTTAGTCTATCCTTCCTTGCCTTGAGTAAATTACTTTTAATATAAAGTTTTATCAAACAAATTGTCGTGAAAAGTGTGTAGCGAATCTATCCTTGATTGGCGAGGCATACAAACCGGATATCATAGTTCAAGTACCCTGCCAACTCATAAAATATTGCCTCTGAGGCCTTTACTCAAATTTTATTTCAATTTTTGAATATCTATGAAAACGTCAATAACATATTTACTGAGTTTGTGTTTATGGGTTCCTAAAAGAGAATGCATTAGCTTAAGAGCGCCATTCCATTCTTCCCGGCTGGTCGGGATATGGGTATGATCGTTCAAGAAATATACAAATACCTGATAAGCCGGGATATTGTTTAATACTCTTAACAGATACAGATGGGCGAGCCGGTTTGAATATTGATAAAATCCTTTTGTCAGATCAATTTCCTGTTTCAAATTAAGATAGTTTTTTGTTTCTCTTAAGCTTTTATTTATGAGGAATACCGAAGACTCTCCCTTCGCCTGTGATGAGGATATTATTTCCGAAACATGGGCCTTTGCTTCAACAAGGAAATATGCTTCATTCTTAATCCTTCCCAGCGCATCCCATTGAGGACCTTGTGATGGCCAGAAATCCTTTAATTCTTTTTTTGTGAGTTTTAGTTCAAGGAGATCTATAAAAGTTTGGTCCCGATATTCAGCATAATCATCATCGGCTAATGGAGAAAGCCACTCGATTGGTTGAGTATAACTGGCAGGTAGGAATTTGTTAATGCTCTTATCTGGAATATCAGGGTGGTTATTTATAATATATTGAATCCATTTTAAACTCCCTTTTTCCCCTTTTTGCTGAATTATTTTTCCCATGATTTATTTGTTTTTATCTTATAAATTTATATAGCGGCTTAAAAGCTTTAATCGTCTTTTTTGCTGTTTGTATAAATTCAGGTTTATCAATATCTTTTGTATCGTTATAAAAAAATCTTGCTTTGAACATTATTTGACCATTTATTTTCGATTTATTCAAAACCGCAGATTTTATTGCCGGGTACCAAATTGGGAATTCTTTTGTTTTCGTCTTTTTGTTTTTAAATATTCTATCTATCGTATCTATGTTAAATTCCATAAAGCCATCGCGAACGGCAATTTTCCGAGCAATAAAATGGCGTTGTATAAATTCAATATAGAGGTGAGGGACCTGTTTTCTAAGATTTATCAGGATTAAAAAGAGAGTTTCTTCTTCTTTCGGGTCGGAAAATATTTCTTTTAATCTCTTCCATGGTTTCTTTGATGCATTCGGGACCACCATCGATATCTCATGGTAAGTTTCCTTAATACCGAATGTTAAATGAAGATCGCTTGTAAAACCATCTTTAACTCCAAAACAGTCCCATACAGATTCCAGAGCAAAAGTTGTAATTGCCGGCCTGCGTCGCACAAGGTCTTTAAATGTTTTTTTAACAAACTGCTCAAGTTCTTCCATCTCAGCATTTAAGATGATCTTTGCTTCATTTACATTAAAACCCTTATCAAATTTAATTCCCTGAAAACCAAGCACTTCTCGCCTCCTTTCAAGGTATTCCTGCATTGATTTAAGCAGAAACTCATCCTTTTTTCTTTTTGATAATTGCGATTTTTGCAGTTTCGACAGCCACCGATAAATTTCATCCCATGAGCACCACACAATCTTTAACTTCTTTTGTTCTTTTCTATTTAGCACATCAATTTTTACCGGTTTTTTCAGGTCAGGTGTGATGACAAGTAAATACTGCTTATTATAGTTCTGTATCCTGGAAGCATGTTTTGTTAGCTGGCCAATACGGATACTATTTTTTATATCCTTAACCTCAATAGCAATACCAATTCCTTTTTGTTCATTAATTATCCAGGCATCAGGTATTGATTCCACTTTTTCCTGATCGTTATCGCCATGAGAAAAAGGAACTTTTTGTGTAGAGATTTCAAATATGCCGCCTGAAAGATTATAACTAATTCCGACAATATTTTGTAAAAATCTTGAGAACAAAAATGGTGAAGAGCCTATAGTATGAAGAAGGGCATGGGTCAGACGGTTTTCAGCATTGGTGAATTGATCAAATAATGGATGTAAACTTGTTGTATCTATTTTCATATTTAGTTTCTCTTTATGGAACTTTTCCCATTAATTCTTTCAGACGAGATATTGATATCTGATACAAGTCGTTCCTAAGGGCTCGGTAAAAAATAAATTGGTATTTTAGGCGCTCAGATTTAGGTCGGATTTGGTCGATCCGATTGAGTGAAGCCACATGAATAGCGAGCTATTTCGAGGACTTGGCGATTGAGGAACGGCCAAATCCGGCCTGAAGCTGGGATGTGCCGTGAAGCAAATGCCCTTGGGGTGCATAAAATGCCAATTTATTTTTTTCCGAGCCCTAAGCAAAGGCATTGATGCCTCAAGTTTCCATACACATCTATTTTGCCTTCAAAATAGGCCCGTTTTTAGCTCTTTTCTTATGATAATAATTCGTTAATATGGCCCGTCCCAAATTCCATTATCATATAGAATATTCACAATGATCTGTATAATTTCTCTTTGAAGTTTAAAACAATTTACAAGGTTAGTCAAATCCAAGGCCTCTCTCTGAACCTTTAATCTGGATAAGGAATGATTGGCAGCCTGCGCCTTGCGGCATGCCGGATAAACGTAGAGTTTATCCCGAGCTTGCCGAAGGGATCAGGTAGAGAGTGAGTTTACGCTGAGCTTGCCGTAGGGGTAAAAAGGAAAGAAATACCGAATGACTGCCAGCAAATACTACAGACAAAGTGCGCTTTGAAAGCATGTTTCATTCTATCTTTTTGAAATGTTTATTTATTTAAAAGTACACACTTTGTGTTTGACAAGGGGAATATAGGATGTCCCGCAACCAAATTATATGGGTTATTGGATTTTATGATTTATCAGCTCTTTCGTCCAGATAACGGGAAAGCGCATATAGGCCATCCGGCGTATAAGATTTTATATCTTTTAATTTCATTATTTCTTCTATGGTGTAATAGTCACCGCTTTCTACTTCCTCTTTCTGAAGTACAATTTTACCGTCATATATACAGGTGAAAACTCGCCCCCAGACTCGGCACCGACTATCCTGATGGAAAAAATCGAATCGTTTCAAAAGGGGAATATTTTTTGCTCCTATTTCTTCAGCCAGTTCTCTTTTGGCTGATTCTTCATATGTTTCACCCGCAAGAACAACGCCTCCTGTGGCGATGTCATAATAACCCGGATATACATCTTTGCTTTGCGTTCGTTTTTGCACGAAGATTTTATTGTGTGAATTGAAGACCAGTATGTAGCATGCTCTGTGAGGAAGATTTTGTGAACGCATCACAGATCGGGGAAGAGAGTCTATAATATTATTCTTTTCATCAACAATCGCAACAATTTCATCCCTGGAATTCATCTATTATATACTCTCAAATCGCTTAGACATCTGACCTAATGTGTCTAAAAACAAATTCCGATCATCATCGGTGATAAAAATATCCTGCTGATTATTACCTCGAGAAAACACATGATAAAGTGCACCTTCATATTCAATTCGCCAGGG